>JAHHSF010000026.1 GCA_020025375.1 Oscillospiraceae bacterium
CGCCCCCGACCCCGGCAAACCCACACCGCCTCCCGCCTCTGATGTTGTGGTCTATTTCCAGGGCGACGACGGCGAACGCATAGATTTGGAGGCGGATAATTCCATCTCCCTGTCCATCCTGAACAAGGGCAAGTTTGTGGTGGAGGATGCCCCTGCCGGGGGTGTGAGATGGGAGTGCGAAGGTAATACAGAAGAGTATCTGGGCAAGCACGCCTGGATCCACCCGAGTAGCGGCCTTTATCAGCCCCGTCATGTGGCAAGCCTGGTGGCAAAGGCCTACAACCAGGAAACCGGTGAGCTTCTCAGAGCCTTCCTGCTGAACAATGTCTCAAGCAACCTGGAAGAAATCAGGGTTATTGTCAACGGCCAGGAAGCGTCCATGGATCAGGCGGCTGTCATCAGCGGCAGCCAGAAGACCTGGCTGACCATGGAGGGCAGAGTAAAGGACACCACCGAATGGGTGGACATTACCCAGTATACCGCCTATACCTTTGAAAAAATCAATGGCCACAAAGATAACTTCACTGGCACCGGCTTTATCTGGCTTGTGGGCGGCGGTGAGAGCACCTTTAAGGTCAACTTCCTGGAAGATCCCAAGCTGTCTGTCGAGTTCCGGGCCACTTCTGAGGCGGTAGCCCTGCAAGACTTTACCCTTACTGTTCCCAAGAGTTGGGAGATTCACGAGTGGAACGGCCTGGGTGGTTACTACCTGGGCATCATGCAGGGCGAGGGCGACAGACGCTACCAGATTTCCTTTGAGCCTTCCAATGCCAGTAATCAGAAGCTGAAGTGGGAAGCCTTGACCCCGGACATCGCCGAGTACATGGAGGCCTTCCAAAACGGCATCATTCCCAAGAAGAGTGGCTTGGCCAAATTCCGTGTCTCCAGTGTGGAGGACCCCAGCATTGCCCACGAGGTTGCGGTGGAATTTGTCTATCGCTCTCCGCTGCAGACCGCAGTGGCAGACAAGGAAGTCTATGAGTTGGAAGCCGGAACGGCCCTGGACTTCAAGATCACAACCAACCCCCAGGATGCCTCCGAGCAGCGCTTTGTCTGGACCTACGATCAGGAAGACATTGTGCGTGTGGGTGATACCGTCAACATCAGCCCCGAAAATGTGAACATTCCCAAGTGGACCACCCACACCATGACCGCCTTCAAGCCCGGTGTGGTTCAGGTCACCGGTACCCCTCTGGACAGCACCGGAGGCTGCGCCCCTGTCAAATTCACCGTTCGGGTGAGCAAGAATGGCGTTGTTCCCGACCCCAACAAGTACCTGACCATGGCCAAGGAAGACATCCGGCATGGGCTGCTGTTCCTCAACAGCAAGCCTCAGGAGAACTACGGAGATGAGTGGGGCATCCTCACCGCTCTGAGAGCCGGAGACACCATCTCTCAGGCCAAGCTGGACAGCTATGTGGCCAGCGTGGAAGCTACTGCGAAGGCAAAGTGGCGTCCCACTGACTTTGCTCGTGTCATCCTCACTCTGGAGGCCATGGGCAAAGATCCCACCAATGTGGGCGGCGTGAATCTGCTGGAGCAGCTGTACCGCAGTGAGATTCTGGCCACTGACACCTCCAACGGACCCATCTGGGCGCTCATCGCCCTGGATGGACTCAAGTCTGAGATTCCCGCTGATGCCCCCTGGACCAGAGACAAGCTCCTGGAGAAGATCCTTACCTTCCAGACCGCCGAGGGCGGCTTTGGCCTGGTGGACAATAAAGAGTCCAGCATTGATATGACGGCCATGGCCCTCCAGGCCCTGGCCCCCTACTACAACGACAGCTATCCCGAGGTCAAGGCCGCTGTGGACCAGGCCCTGAATCACCTTCGGGATAAGATGACCGGTCAGGCCGGCTATCTGGACGGCGGCGTTGCAAACAGCTGCTCCGCCGCCCAGGTGCTCACCGCCATTACCGCCCTGAAGATGGACCCCATCGCCGCGGAGAGCGGCTTTATCAGAGGGGAAAATAACCTCATCACCAACCTCCACAGCTTTAAGGCCCCCACCGGCTTCGGCTGGCAGGACGGCAGCAAAGGCGACGGTATGTCTACTCCGCAGGTGACCTATGCCCTGGTAGCCTATCAGCGCCTGGCAGAGGGTATGACCTCTCTGTATGACATGACCGATGTGAATCCCGGTCAGCCCCCTGTGACCCCAGACGACCCCCAGGCCGTTCAGCGTGTCATCGAGGCCATTGACAAGATCGGCGATGTCATCACCATGGAGAGCAAGCCTGCCATCCAGGCCGCAAGAGCCGCTTACAACAACCTGGAAGAGGCTCAGAAGAGCGCCGTAACCAACTATCAGAAGCTGCTGGATGCGGAGAAGAAGCTCCGGGAGCTGGAAGGCGGCGGGGCTATTCCCCCCGTCAAGCCCACCACGGCCAAGGTTACCCTGTCTATCGACCTCAAGACCATCGGCAGGGGCTACATCCTGGAGCCTGTGGAAGTGGAGATCACCACCGGGGATACCGTGTGGGAGGTACTCCAGTCCGAGCTGGATTCCCGGAAAATCCCCTATGAGTATGAGTTCACCGAGCAGTATGACAGCGTCTATGTCCAGTCCATCGATGGCGAGGGCGAATTCGACCACGGCAGCGGCAGTGGCTGGATGTACAATGTCAATGGCGTGTATCCCAACTACGGGTGCAGCAAGTATGTCCTCAAGGGCGGCGAGACCATTCAGTGGCGCTATACCACGAACATCGGCCTGGACCTGAAGGAGGAGGGCAACGGCATCCTCACCCCCGATCCCGGCCATAATGCGGGGACCACCGTCAATCCCGTTGCTCAGGCTGACAAGAAGGGCAACGCCAAGATTCAGGTGAACGACAAGAAGATGGACGAAATGATTGCCAACGCCAAGAAGGAAAAGGCAGAAACCATCTCCATCGTCCCCACCATTTCCGGTGCGCTCAGCTCCGTGTCCGTGGAGCTTACCAAGCAGTCCATTGAGGGGATCGGAAAGAATACGGAGGCCGCTCTGGAAGTGCGGACTAAGGTGGGCAGCGTTCTGGTGCCCAACGAGGCTCTGGATGCCATTGCCAAGCAGGACATCGACAATAAGCTGACCATCCTAATCAGCAGGAAGTCCCCCAGCGAGGTATCCGCTCAGATCGGCAAGGAGATTCCCAACGATGCCAGCGTGGTGGAAGTGACCATTCTCTCTGGAAAGAACAAGATCACCTCCTTCAACGGACACTCCCTGACCATCGATCTGCCTGTGAACAAGGAGCAGTACAAGAAGGGGGCCAGCTATACCGTCACTGTGTACAGCGATGACGGTGCCGAGAAGAATATGCCCGGCAAGTGTGTGGCCAATGGCAGCTCCATGCTCGTCCGGGTGCAGACCCCCCATCTGAGCATCTTCTCTGTGGCGCCCAAGTCCATGGAAAATATGCCCTTTACCGATGTGAAGGGCAGCTGGGCTGAAGAAGCCATCGGCTATGTCTACCAGAAGGATCTGATGATGGGTACCAGCGACACCGAGTTCAGCCCCAACGGCACTCTGAACCGTGCCATGCTGGCCACCATCCTCTACCGGATGGAAGGCTCCCCCGAGCTGGCCACCAAGAACTCCTTCATCGATGTGGAGGAGGGGGCCTGGTACACCGACGCCGTGATCTGGGCCAGTGAGAAGGGCATCGTTCGGGGCGTGGGCTACGGCAAGTTCGAGCCTGACGCTGAGATTACCAGAGAGCAGATGGCCACCATGCTCTATCGTTACGCGTACTTCCGAGGAATGGATGTGTCCAAGACCAACGATCTGAGCCAGTTCACAGATAGCAATGACATCGGTGAGTGGGCTTACTCTGCCATGAGATGGGCCAATGGTGTGGGCCTGCTCAACGGCAGATCCGAGAGCACCATTGTTCCTCAGGGCACTGCCCTCCGCGCGGAGGCCGCAACCATTCTCATGCGCTTCGACACCATGAAGAAGTAAGAATCCCCCTGTCCCGGAGCGGTTTGCCGCTCCGGGATGGAACCGGGGGAGGCCGCTGAAGTGACCCCAAAAAGGGAAACATATTTTTAAGGAAATTTGTATAAGCAACCGAAAGGGCTTGTTGTCTGCGAATCGCAGGCGGCAAGCCCTTTCGTTTTGCCTGGATTCTGTGGTTGTTCGTGGCTTCCCCGCCTCCATGGGCCGCAGCACCTCCGGGAGAGGCCGGTGTGTGGGCGGCAGAAGCCAAACTCATCCCGCTTGGAGCAGATGATCCGGTTTCCATGGCTGTTCTCCGGGCCCAAAGCCGAGCCCTCTTTGGAAGTGGAAGCACCAAAAAGGCTCTGCTGTCATGGTATCATACATTTATTTTTGTTTGGTGTACGAAAAGATGCAACAGATCAGGGGTTTCGGCGCAGGGGTGAAGGGAGTGTGGTTATGGCGGGGAATCAGAAAATCACCAGGGAGACGGCCATCCGGCGGCTGGGAGAGCTGGCCCAGGCTCCGGTAAACGATGCGGTGAAACTGGCCTTTCTGGAGAGCTGCCAGGAGGTAGATGGACTGAATTTGGCGGCTCTCACTGAGTTTCGCAGAAGTGACAAGGGAGTGGTGGAAATAAAGCTGGTGGACCGGGCCGCCATCTGGCGAGACCTGGCCGTCCTCACCGACCAGCGGATGGGGGAGAGGGCGGAGGCCTTCTTCCAGGCCCTGGAGGAGTAGGCCATGAAGTTTTCCCAGAAGCAAAAGACCGCCATGACCTGGTGGCGGAAAAGCGATAAGCAGGCCCTCATCTGTGATGGGGCGGTGCGCTCGGGGAAAACCCTGGCCGTGGGGGTCGGGTTCTTTCTCTGGGCCACCGCCACCTTTCAGGGGCGGAACTTCGCCGTCTGTGGCAAGACGGTGGGGGCAGTGAGAAGAAATCTGCTGGGCCAGGTGGGGGGCCTCCTGCGGGAGATGGGTTTTACCTGGACGGAAAAGGTGAGCCGTGGGACCATCCAGGTGGGACTGGACGGCAGGACCAACACCTTTTACCTCTTCGGAGGCAGGGATGAGTCCAGCGCCGCCCTGATTCAGGGTATGACCCTGGCGGGGGCGCTCTTGGACGAGGCGGCCCTGATGCCCCGCTCCTTTGTGGAACAGACCTGCGCTCGGTGCTCGGTGGAGGGGGCACGGCTGTGGTTTTCCTGTAACCCGGACACCCCGGAGCACTGGTTTTACAAGGAGTGGATTCAAAAGGCGGAGGAGAAGGGGGCCCTGCGCCTCCACTTCACCATGGAGGACAACCCCTCCCTGTCGGAAAAGGTAAAGCGGCGCTACAGGGAGACCTTTCAGGGGCCTTTTTACCGACGCTTCGTGCTGGGAGAGTGGGTGGCGGCCCAAGGGCTGGTCTACGACTTCTTTGCCCAGCTGGAACGGCCCCAACCGCCCCAGGGGGAGATGGAGCAATGGGTCATCTCCTGCGATTACGGTACGGTGAACCCCACCTCCATGGGCCTGTGGGGGAAGAAAAATGCAACTTGGTATCGGGTGGCGGAGTATTACTACGACTCCCGGGCCGAGGGGCGGCAAAAAACCGACGGGGAGTACGCCGACGAGCTGGCGGCCCTGGCCGGGGGACGGACCATCCGGGCCGTTGTCGTGGACCCCTCGGCGGCCAGCTTTATGGAGGTCCTGCGCCGCCGGGGCTGGAAGGTGAAAAAGGCACGCAACGACGTGCTCAGCGGCATCCGGCTTACGGCGGAGCTACTCCGCCGGGGAAGGCTCGTCATTTGCGCCGGGTGCGAGGCGGCGGCCCGGGAATTTGGTCTCTACCGCTGGGAGGAGGGGAGTGCCCGGGATAAGGTGGTGAAGGAGCACGACCACGCCATGGACGAGATCCGCTATTTTGCCGCCACCGTCGTTGGCCGGGATGGTGACCGGGGCGGCGTGTTCGCGGGGTGCGTGAGACGATGAAAGAGGAGGAAGCGCATGGGGTTCTTTGACAAAAAAAAGCCGGGCCCGGCCCCGGGCCTGGTGCAGACCCGGAGGGGGGAGGGCCATCCCTTTGCGGCGCTGGAGGGCTATGTTCCTCTGGGCCGGGGGGAGTTGACCCTCTATCGGACCATCCGGGAGGCGGTGCCCATGGTGGATGCCGCTCTGGTAAAGCTGGTACGGCTGTGCGGGGGCGTGAAGGTGGTCTGCGATCCGGCGGCCCAGGAGGAGCTGGACCGGTTTTTGGAGACCGTTCCCACCGGGAGGGGGCAGGAGGGCATCCAGTCCTTTTTGGACTGCTATCTGGATTCCATGCTCACCTGCGGACGGGCGGTGGGAGAGATTGTCCCCGACCGGGCGGGGAGGGGAATCGCCGCTCTCCTCTGCGGTAATGTGGAGGACATTGAGATCAAGGAGGGGGACAGCCCCATGGACATGACCATCTGTGTCCGGCGGGAGAATGGGAAGGTGGAGGAACTACCCTATCAGAATCTGCTCCTCTTCACCCCCTATCAGCCTGAAACGGGGAATCCCTATGGGGTCTCCCTCCTGCGGAGCATGCCCTTTTTGACGGGCATTCTGCTGAAGATATATCAGGCGGTGGGGGTGAACTGGGAGCGGATGGGCAATCCCCGGTTTGCCGTCCTCTGCAAGCCAGACGGGGAGGAGAGTGATGTCCGGGAGCGGTGCCGCCAGGTGGCCCAGGAGTGGGCCAAGGCAATGAAGAGCACCCGGGACGGGAGTGTGAGCGACTTTGTAGCGGCAGGGGACCTAGACATCAAGGTCATCGGGGCCGACGGCCAGACGCTGGACAGCCAGGGCCCGGTGCGGCAGATTATGGAGCAGCTGGTGGCCAAGACTGGCTTGCCCCCCTTCCTGCTGGGGCTGTCCTGGGCCTCCACCGAGCGAATGAGCAGTCAGCAGGCCGATCTTTTGACCAGTGAAATCACCGCCATCCGCCGGAGCCTTACCCCGGTGGTGGCAAAAATCTGTCGCCTCTGGTTGCGGAGCCAGGGCTTTGATGACCGCCTGACCGTAGACTGGGAGGATGTGAATCTCCAGGACCTGGTAGAGGAGGGCCGTGCCGGTTTGTACCGGGCGCAGACCAGAGCGTTGGAAGAAAAGATAGGGGGAGGAAACTGAATGAAGGAAGTCATCAAGGAAGCGGGCATCCGGGCGGGCGGCCTGCCCGATGAGGGAGAACTGGAAGCCATTAACCGATTTGCCAAGCGGGAGCTGAAGGCTGGGGAGGTCTATGCCTTCACGGTGAAGCTCTGCGATAACGAGGTGGACCGGGACGGGGAGCGGTTTTCGGAAAAGACCCTGGAGGAGTTGGCCCCCCTCTTTGTGGGAAAGAGCGGCATTTTTGACCACCAGTGGTCGGCCCAGGGACAGACTGGTCGCATCTACCGCACCAAGGTGGTGCGGGAGGAGACCATCCTCACCCGGGCGGGGGACGGATACTGCTACCTGAAGGGGTACGTCTATATGCTCCGCAATGAGAAAAACGAGACCCTCATCCAGGAAATTGAGGGGGGAATTAAGCGGGAGGTGTCGGTGGGATGCGCCGTGAGTAAGACGGTTTGCTCCATCTGCGGCCAGGAGCCCAAGGAAGGCAACTGCCGCCATGTGCCGGGCCGGGAGTATGGGGGAAAACTCTGCTTCCGGGAGCTGGTGGGGGCCACCGATGCCTATGAGTTTTCCTTCGTGGCGGTCCCCGCCCAGCCCAAGGCAGGCGTGATGAAGAAGAGCGCAAAGGGGGGAGAGAGAATGGAGCAGTTGAAGAAGGAGGCCGAGCTGGGCCGCCGCTATCTTGCCAATCTGCGGCAGGATGCGGTACGCCTTGGGGCTTTGGCCGAGCCAGGGCTGGCGGTGGAGACGCTGAAGACCATCACCGAGAAGCTGGAGGAGCCGGAGCTGTTGGCCCTGAAGGAGTGCTTTACCAAACGAGCGGAGGAGCGCTGGCCGGTGATGGGGCAGCTCCCCCAGCGAAGCGAGCGGGCTGAGCACGGCCACGGGGACAGCGCGTTTTTAATCTGAAAGGGAGGAAGAGAGGATGAAGGTTTCTTATGAGGAAATCGGGCAGGTCCTGGTGACCTGTCCCGCCGCCACGGGCGTCACTGAGGGCGGTATGGTGAAGATGGGGGCAGACGGGAAGGCAGCCCCCTGCGGAAAGGGAGACCGCTTTTTCGGCCAGGCGGTGAGCGTGGCCGAGGACGGCTTTGCTGCCGTCCAGGTGCGGGGCTTTGTTACCGTGGCCTGTACCGATGGGACCGTTGCCCCCGGCTGGGTCACTTTGGCGGGGAACGGCACCGGCGGTGTGGAGAAGGCCACCACGGGCGGCGGTGAGGTTTTGGTCATGGAGGCGGATGGCGGGAGCGCCGTCCTCTGCCTGTAAGAGAGGGAGGAGAGAGATATGGCTTATCAGTTTGAACATGTGAAACTGGAGAAGGGCATGTACCGGGAGAGCGGCAAGTCCTTCACCGAGACCCTGGCAAAGCTGGACCCGGATGAGGCTTACAAGGGCACCGCCCTGGAGGGAATGGACCCCTTCCAGCGCCAGCTCAAGCGCTTTGATATAAAGGTGCGGGGCGCGGGGAGCGACGTGGTGGACAAGTTCTTTGCCACCAGCCAGTCCGCCGTTCTTTTCCCTGAGTATGTGGCCCGGAGCGTGAAGCAGGGCATGGAGGAGGCCGACCTGCTCCCCCATATCCTGGCCGCCACCACGGAGATTCAGGGGATGGACTACCGCTCCATCACCTCCACCCCCGATGGGGAGGACAAAAAGCTCCGCCGGGTGGAGGAGGGCGCATCCATTCCCGCCACCACCGTGACTACCCAGGAGAATCTGGTGAAGCTCCACAAGCGGGGCCGGATGCTGGTGGCCTCCTACGAGGCCATCCGCTATCAGAAGCTGGACCTGTTCTCGGTTACCCTGCGGCAGATCGGCGCCCACCTGGCCCGTACCCAGATGGAGGACGGGGTGAAGGTCCTCCTGGACGGGGACGGCAACGGCAACCCTGCCCAGGTAGTTTCGGTCGAGAACCCCGGTACCCTGACCTACAATGATCTGGTGGACTTCTGGTCCAAGTTCGAGCCCTACACCCTGAACACCATTCTGGCTCCCAACGACGTGGTGGTGAAGATGCTCAAGCTGGCCGAGTTCCAGAATCCCCTCACCGGCCTGAACTTCCAGGGCACCGGCAAGCTGGCCACCCCTCTGGGGGCCAAGCTCCTCCGCACCTCAGCCGTGCCCGCGGGCAAGCTCATCGGCCTGGACAGCCGCTATGCTCTGGAGATGGTAAAGGGGAGCGACGTGACGGTGGAATACGACAAGCTCATCGACCGCCAGCTGGAGCGGGCCGCCATCACCTCCATTGCTGGGTTTGCCAAGCTCTACGCCGATGCGGCCAAGGTCCTGACGGTCTGAGCCTATGGATGAGGAACTTTTGGCCCTGGCCATGGAGCTGGGGGGCGTGAGGAAGGGGGAGGAGCAGGGACTCCTGCTCGCCTGTCAGCTGGCCCGGGAGGAGCTGACCGGGATGCTGAAGCCGGGGGTAGTCCCGGCGGACTGTGCCGGACGCTTCGCCCCGGCGGTGGCCAAGATGGGGCTGTGCGACTGGCTGGCCCTCCGCCGCGCGGTGGAACCGGGGAAGTTTACAGCGGGTGACGTGACGGTGGAGACCGGGAGGGGGGACCCCTCCCATCTCCGCCGCCAGGCATTGCGGCAGATGGCCCCCTATCTCACTGACCCGGCCTTTTTCCTCTGGGAGGTGAAGGGCTGATGGCGACGGCGTTTCAGCGGGTGCTGGCCCGATATGGGCAGACGGTGGAGGTGCTCCCCAGTGGGGAGAAGCCGGGGCTTTTGGCCACAGCCCTCCTTCAGCCCATCCGGGACCGGGAGCGGCAGAGCGTTCCCGGTCATCTGGGCTGGGAAAAACGGGAGCGGTGGCTTTATCTGGGGGAACCGGATATTCCACTGGAGATGGGAGAGAACGGCTTTGTTCGGGCAGGGGGCAGGACCTATACGGTCTACTCGGCCCGGCGGGTGGACCTGGGGAAGGAGACCTGCCACTGGTGGGCCATCCTGATTCCCAGGGAGGAGGAGCGATGACGGGACTGGATACCATTCGGGAGTGCATGACCGACTGCCTGGTCCGGGCGGGGGTACAGGCAGTGACCGCCTGGAACAAGGGGGATAAAACCCGCCGGGAGGGGCCTGTGGTGGCGGTGACCCTGCGGAGCTGCCGGGGGGAGCCCAGCGGCTTCCGGGATTACCTGGGAGAGCGGTACAACGCCGACCTGGGACGGTGGGAGGAACTTTACGGCAAGAGGGCAAAGGTGACCTTCGGCCTGGAAATCTATTCCGCCGGCAGGGATGGGGCAGCCCAGTGCCAGACCGTCTTTGACCAGATAGCCAATACGTTGCAGAACGAGGCCCCGGCGGGGCTGGCCCTGGCCGAGCTCTTCCGGGGGGAGACCGAATACGACCGGGAGACGGGGCTCTTCCACTGCCCCGCCCAGGCGGTGTGCGATGCCTATCTCTACGCCGTGGCGGACGAGGGAGGCACCTTTTTAGATTTTGAAGTGAGAGGGGAAGGAAAGAGATGAGCAAACTGACGACCCATGAGCGGCCGGGAGTGTATTCTTCCTACACCGCCTTCTCGGTGGTGGATTCCAAGGCCGGGGCCAAGACGGTGGCCGTCATTGCCGCCCAAGGGAGCGGCGAAAATGGGAAGGTCTATGACTTTACCCGGTTTGAGCAGGCGGCGGAGGCCTTTGGGGCAACCGACCGGCTGACTCAGATGGTGCGACTCCTCTTTCTCAACGGCGCGGGCGCTGTTGTGGCCCTGCCCGTGGCGGGGGAGGAGGGCTATCAGGCCGCTTTTGACGCGGTGGCCCAGCGGGAGGACGTAAGCGTGGTGGTCTGTGACAGCACCAACCTGGCCATCCAGCAGGCCCTGCGGGACAGTGTGAGGGCGGCCTCAGCGGCCCGGCGGGAGCGTATCGCCGTGGTGTGCGCTCCAGCGGAGGAGACAGTGGCCCAGCTGGTGACCCGGGCCCAGGCCCTCAACGAGGCCCGGGTGGTGTTGGTGGCCCCCGGGGAAGCTGAAAGTGGGGCGGCTACGGTGGCGGCCACGGTGGCCGGGGCCATTGCCGGGGAGCCGGACCCCGCCGTGCCCCTGGGGGGCACAGAGCTGAAGGGAATCGGTGGCCTTTCCGCCCGGTACAGCGACAGCGAGATCGACCTGCTGATTCGGGGCGGGGTCACCCCCCTGGAGAGTGTGGCAGGGACCGTATCGGTGGTCCGGGGGGTGACCACCCAGACCAAGAGCGGCTCCAGCCCCGACGCAACCTGGCGGGAGCTGACCACCATCCTCATCGTGGACGATGTGATTCCCGCCGTCCGCAACAGCCTGCGGGCCAAGTTCCCCAGGGCCAAAAACACCGAGCAGAGCAGGGGGGCCATCCGGTCCCAGGTCATCCTGGAGCTGGAAAACAAGGTGGCCCGGGAAATCATCACCGGATATGAGAACGTGACCGTCACCCCAAAGGAGGACAACCCCACCGTCTGTCTGGTGGACTTCTCCTTTACAGTGGCTCACGGCCTTAACCAGATCTGGCTTACCGCCCATATCACGGTGTAAAGGAGGAAAAGGATGAAAACAGCAGGATTTCCCACCAGCAGCGACATTTATCTGGAGGTGAACGGCCGGAAGGTGGCCGTGGTCCAGAGCTATACCGCCAAGAGCACCAAGACCAGCAGCGTGGTGGAGGCCTTTGGGGAGGACCAGCCGGTGGCTACCATCCCCGGCCCCCGGAACCACGTTCTGGAACTGACCCGGCTCTATGCCACCGATGAGGCGGTGCGGGATGGGCTGAATTTCCACAATCTGGACGACTTCAGCCTGGTTATCTGCAAGCCGGACCGGAAGATCATCTACTCCGGTTGTCAGTGGAGCGCCATCGGTGAGACCGGAAACCTGGGGGCAATGGTGGTGGAGAAAATTACGATCGTAGCCGCCAAGAGAATTGAGACAAAGGTATGACCATGAAAAAGAGAGAGCATTGGCTGGCGCCTTTGGGACGGCTGGAGCTGGGGGAGGGACGCTCCCTGCGCCTGCTCACTGCCCAGGAGGTGCTGGAGGCCCGGAGGGAGGCCGCCGGGCTGGTACAGGAGGACCGGGAGAAGGCACTCTGCTCCAACGCCTGCCTGCTGGCGAGGGCGCTGGAGAAAAGGGGCAGGCCCCTCTATCCCAATGGGGAGGCGGTCCTGGCTGCCCTGCGGGTGGAGGAGATTGACGGCCTGGCCCACAAGTGGAGCCAATTTAACCGGGAGGAGAACCCCTCGGTCCTAGACGGAGAATGGTGGGTAGCCGCCCGAAAAAAAGCCTGGAGCACACGCCTTATGAGCGCCTTAAATGGCGTGTGCTCCAGGCTTTTTTTCGGGCGGCTACCC
>JAHHSF010000027.1 GCA_020025375.1 Oscillospiraceae bacterium
GTTCTGGGCCGCGTCCAAGGAGGTAACTCCCTCCCGAAAGATGGTAAGCAGGCGGCTGGCAAAATTCAGGGCGGTCTTTTTCCCGGAGACGGCGTAACGGTAAGTGCCAGAGCCGGTCTGCTCCTTGATTAAATGGAGCTGTTTGATGTCCCTGGAAATGGTGGCCTGGGTGGATGGGATGCCCGCCGCCTTCAGCTCAGCCAGAAGCTGGTCCTGGGTATCCACCTCTTTTTCCGCGATGATGCGTAGGATGGCCTCCTGTCTGGTGCTCTTCATATGCCCCTTACCCCCTTCCCAGTTTTTCGCGCATAATGGTATAAAAACTCTTGTTGGTCAGCCGGACCAGCCGTGTGATCTTCTGGGAGCGCCGGATGGTCACCTTGTCGCCCCCCAGCACCTTGAATGCCTTGCCGCCATCCAACGAAAGATAGACGCTCTTGCGGCTGTGCCGTTCGGTGACCACGTCCACCATCCGGTCCCGGCCCAGGACAAAGCTCTTTGCCTGGAGGGCGTGGGCACAGATAGGCGTGATAATAATATTTTCCGCTGTGGGCTCCACGATGGGGCCGCCAGCCGCCATGGAGTAGGCAGTGGAACCGGTGGGGGTGGAAATGATGACCCCGTCACCGCCAAAATCAGAGATAAGCATACCATCCCCATAAACAGCCAGATCTACGATGCGGGCCACCGCCCCCTTGGTCATGACAGCGTCGTTGAGAGCCAAATCCTCATAGACTTTCTTGCCATCCCGCCACACCGACACATCCAGCATCATGCGGGATTCCACGGTATACTTCCCCGCCGTGACCCGGGAAAGCAACGAGAGCTCACCGTACTCCAGCTCGGCCATAAACCCTACGGAACCCATATTCACCCCAAGGATGGGGACCTCTCGTGCCACAGCATCCTTGGCCGCGTGCAGGATGGTGCCGTCTCCGCCGAAGCAGATGAGCATATCGGTGTTCTCCAACTCCTTCTTCAAGTCGCAAAAGGCGACCCCCTTGGGCAATTCCGGTGCATTGGAACCCTCGAAGGTAAAGGGAAGGCAAAGCTTGGTCTCCGCTCCGGCGGAGCGGAGGATGCGTTCGGCGGACCGGGCGGCTTTTAGATTTTTGTCCCGAAATGGGTTGGAACTGAGGACAATCTTCATAGGTTCTCCCCCTCCAGCTCCCCGTGGGACCGGGCCACCAGAGTTGCGAGGTCGCCAGTATATTCTCCCTCGCCCTCAACGGCCAGCCAACCCAGGTATTCTATGTTCCCTTCTGGTCCACGAATTGGTGAAAAGGTAATATCCTTTACAGTAAATCCGGCATTTTCCGCATGGATAAGGAAGTGCTCCAGCACCTCCACGTGGACAGCGGGGTCTCGGACCACTCCCTTTTTCCCCACCTTTTCCTTCCCGGCCTCAAACTGGGGCTTCACCAGACAGACTACCTGGCCGGTAGGCTTCAGGATGCCGTGGAGGGCTGGCAAGATGAGGTTCAGGGAAATGAAGGACACGTCCACGCTGGCAAAGTCCAGCTTGTCAGGGACCTGTTCGTGGGTGAGGTAGCGGGCGTTGGTCCGTTCCAGGCAGACCACCCTTGGGTCGTTCCGCAGACTCCAGGCCAGCTGGCCGTAGCCCACATCTACGGAGTAGACCTTCTGAGCCCCATTTTGGAGCATGCAGTCGGTAAACCCGCCGGTGGAGGCCCCAATATCCCCACAGATAAAGTCGGTGAGGGTAATGGGCCAGGTCTTCATTGCCTTTTCCAGCTTCAGGCCACCCCGGCTCACATAAGCGAGGGTATTGCCCCGAATCTCGATCTCGGCATTTTCCTCAACGCTGGTCCCGGCTTTGTCCACCTTCTGACCAGCCACGTAGACCTGACCGGCCATGATAAGGGCCTGGGCCCGGTGGCGGCTCTCCGCCATATTTCGCTCCGTCAGGAGTACATCCAATCTTTTTTTAGCCATGGTTCAGCACCTCCAGCCCCTTCCGGGCGATCTGTTCGGCATCCAGACCGCAGAGTCGGCGGAGCTGGTCCACGGAACCCTGAGGAACAAAGCCGTTGCCGGTATTGAGAGCAGCATACCCTTTTACCGGAAGCTCCGTTTGGGTAAGGTGGGCGGCCAGCCGTTCTCCCACGGAATTGGGAGCGGCAACCTCCTCCACCACCACCAAGTGCCCAGTCTCCCGGGCGGCGGCATCCAGAAGTTCCGTCTCTATCGGCGTAATGCGATTTAGCTTTACAATTCTTGCAGAAACGTGCTTTTGCGCCAAAAGCTCCGCCGCCTCCTGCACGATGGCGGTCATGGTCCCATATGTGACCAGGGTGAGGTCGGTCCCAGGGCGCAAGAGGACGGCGGGACGGTCCCCATGGTCTTCCGTATAGGCCAATTCCCCACCCCGAGGATAGCGGATAGCGACAGGTCCCTTTTTTTGCGCCAAGGCGGCGGTGAGCATGGTCGCCAGCTCCTTGTAGCTGGCCGGAGCCCAGATCGACATTCCGGGAATGGTGGAGAGAAAGCCAACATCGTAGAGACCGTGATGGGTCTCCCCGTCCTCCCCCACCAGCCCGGCCCGGTCCACCCCGAAAACAACGGGGAGACCCTGGATGGCCACATCGTGGAGGAGCATATCGTACCCTCGCTGGAGGAAGGTGGAGTAAACGGCAAAGACGGGGCGGGCCCCCTGTTTCGCCATGCCCGCCGCCATGGACACCGCATGGCCCTCGGCAATTCCCACGTCGAAACAACGGTCCGGATACCGATGGGAAAATGTTTCCAACCCGGTGCCGGGAAGCATGGCGGCCGAGATGGCGCAGATCCTGGGGTCGTTTTCCGCCAGCCGGCAAAGCGTCTCCCCAAAGACCGAAGAAAAATTCTCTCCGCCGGACTTTAAAGGTTTGCCGGTCTCCAGGTCGAATTTTCCAACCCCATGAAAGGCATCCGGGGTCCGCTCAGCTGGCTCATACCCCTTCCCCTTCACTGTTTTCACATGGAGAAGGACGGGGCCGGACCGATTCTCTTTGATATAACGAAGCAGACGGGTTAGGTAGGCCACATCGTGGCCGTCCACCGGTCCCATATAGGTAAAGCCCATGTTTTCAAACATACTGCTGGGGAGTAGCGTCTCCTTCACCGCTTTTTTGATGCGATGAGTCACCCGGTAGATGTGCCCGCCGCCGGGAAGGATGGCCATCACCTTACGGTATCCCTGCTTAAAGCGGAGATACTGGGGCTTCAAGCGTTGACGGGCCAAATGCTCCGCCACGCCGCCCACGTTCTGGGTGATGGACATGCCGTTGTCGTTGAGAATGACCAGCATAGGCTCCCCGCTCTGTCCGGCGTTGGAACAGCCCTCATAGGCCAGTCCGCCAGTGAGCGCGCCATCCCCCAGCAGGGCGATGACAGCATAATCCTCCCGTAAAAGGGTCCGCGCCCGTGCCATGCCCAGGGCCACCGACACCGAGTTGGAGGCGTGGCCGGCCACGAAGGCGTCCTGAACGCTCTCCCCCGGCTTGGGGAAGCCGGACAGGCCGCCGAAGGAACGCAAAGTCTCCATGGCATCTCCCCGGCCGGACAAAATTTTATGGGTATAGCACTGGTGGCCCACGTCGAAAACCAGCCGGTCCCGGGTAAAGTCAAAGACACGGTGGAGGGCCACGGTGAGCTCCACCATTCCCAGGTTGGAGGCCAGATGGCCACCAGTCTTGGAAACGTCGCTGAGGAGCTTGGACCGCAAGCTCTGGCAGAGCTGTGCAGCCTCTAAATCGTCTATCTTATTCAGTTGTGGCAGAAGCAGTTTCACAACGTTTCCTTCTTATCCCAGAAAATAAGCCCCCAGCAGACCTACGGCGATCCCCAGCAGGGCACCGAAAAAGACCTGAAGCGGGGTATGCCCCAGCAGCTCCTTCAGTTGTTTGCCAAAGAGCTCAGGCCGCATCTCAGTCCAGTGCTCCATCATGTAGTTTAAAATCTTGGCCTGCTCTCCCGCTGCGTGGCGGACGTTGGCGGCATCGTACATCACCACCACCGCGAAAACCGCCGCCAGGGCGAACATGGGGGACTGCCAGCCGCAAAGCCAGCCTATGGATGCGGCACAGGCACAGACAAAGGCGGAGTGGGAGCTAGGCATCCCGCCTCCGCTGAGGATAAAGTGCCAGTCCAACTTTTTCTGGTGGATGAGTACCACCACGACCTTGAGAATCTGAGCGATGGCCCAAGCTAGAATGGCCAAATTCAAAATCAGGTTTCCGGTCAGATAATTGCTCTCGTTCACGGCTATTCCGCCTTTCTCAGCACTGCCGTCCAGCCAGTTTTTCAGCCAGCCACCGATGGAAGCCAGCATTCTGAAAGTCAGCCAAAGCGGCGACCGCTTCGTCAGTCAGCTTCTGGACCAGCTCACGGCAGGCATCCAGCCCCCGGATGGTCACATAGGTGTTCTTCTCGCTCCGGGCATCGGAACCCACCGATTTGCCAATGGTGGCTTCGTCTCCCATCACATCCAGAATGTCGTCCTGGACCTGGAAGGCCAGACCAATCTTCTCCGCATAGCGGACTACCGCCTGGCGGGCATCCTCTCCCCCTCCGGCCAGGATACAGCCCATCTCCGTGGCAGCGGTGATGAGGGCCCCGGTCTTCAGGGCATAGAGCTCGGTCACCTCGCCGACGGTGAGGGTACGCCCCTCCCCCGCCATGTCCAAGACCTGACCACCTACCATGCCCCGGCTCCCAGCGGCCTTGCCCAGGCAGGCGGCCGCCCGCAGGACTCGGTCCTTGGGAAGGCTACCGTACTCCTCAAGCATGACCTCAAAGGCCCCGGTGAGAAGTGCATCTCCCGCCAGAACAGCGGTAGCCTCCCCGTAGACCTTGTGGTTGGTGGGCTTGCCGCGGCGAAGGTCGTCATCGTCCATGCATGGCAAGTCGTCGTGGATGAGGGAGTAGGTGTGGATCATCTCCACCGCGCAGGCGAACGGCAGAGCCACTTCCACATCCCCGCCACACATCCGGCAGGTCTCCAGCAAAAGGAGGGGACGAACCCGCTTCCCCCCGGCCATCAGGCTGTAGCGCATGGCGTCGTTCAGATTGCCGTAAGGCTTCCGGTTCATCATATAGGTCCGTAGCCAGGCCTCGATCTTATCCAGATCCTCCTTTTGCCGCAGCTCCCAGTCCATCACAGCCCCTCCTCGAAGGGGACCTCTGTAAGTTCCCCTTCTGCGGTCACGGTGAGCTTGGTCACCCGTTGCTCCGCCTTTTCCAGTTGGGTGTTGCACTGATTAACCAACTTGGCCCCCTCTTCAAACAGGGCCAGGGACTCCTCCAGAGGGGCCTCCCCGCTGTCCAGAGCGGCCACGATTTCCTCCAAGCGGGCCATTGCCTGCTCAAAGCTTCGCTTTTTTTCAGCCATGTTTCTCGACTCCTTCTACTCGGCACCCCAAGGTGCCGTCGGTGAGGCGCAGCGTGATGGCTGTGCCGTGTTTTACCTGTCGGATAGAATGAAGGACTTGTCCTTCCTGGTTTCGGGCGATACCGTACCCCCGGCCCAAGACCTTCATGGGGCTGAGGGCGTCCAGTCCGGCGGCCAGTCGGCCCAGATCTCCATGGGTACGGGCCAGCTTATTTTTCAAGGCGTTTATCAGATGCCGCTGGTGGTAATCCAAGAGCAACCGTTTATCCTGGATGGGGGCCATAGGGTCCCGCAGGACCCTGTTGTTGGAAAGGTTATAAAGTCGTTTTCCTTCCCTGTCAATTCGGCGGTCAACGGCTCTTTTCAGAGCCATCTGGATGGTCTGAAGGTTTTCAGTAATCTCCCGAATATCCGGGGTCGCCAGTTCTGCGCCGTTGGAGGGAGTGGCCGCCCTCAGGTCGGCGACAAAGTCCGCGATCGTAAAGTCCGGCTCATGACCCACGGCGGAAATGACGGGCACCGGGCAAGCCCGGATGGCCCGGGCCACCTTCTCGTCATTGAAGCACCAAAGGTCCTCCATAGAGCCACCGCCCCGCCCGGCAATAACCAGGTCCACGCCACCGCAAACACCGACAAGGGAAAGTGCTTGACAGATTTCCCCAGGCGCTTCTGCTCCCTGGACACTGGTTGGAATGACCACCACCTGGCAAAGCGGCCAGCGTGCCTTTAAAACTCGCAGCAAATCCCGGACCGCCGCTCCTGCGGGAGAGGTGATTAGGGCGATCTTCTTCGGGTAGGCGGGAATGGGCCGCTTCTTAGCCGGGTCGAAGAGACCCTCGGCGGCCAGCTTATTTTTGAGCTGCTCGAAGGCCACATGCAGATCCCCAACCCCGTCCGGGGTCAGGTCCGAGCAGTACAGCTGATACTGCCCATCCCGGGGGAATACGGTGACCCGGCCAAACGCGATGACCTTCATACCGTTCTCCGGGCGAAAACGCAAACGGGCGGCCTCCCGCTTAAACATGACGCAGCGGATGGTGCCCTCAGCGTCCTTCAAAGAAAAATAGTGATGGCCGGAGGGGTAGCATTTGTAATTGGAGATCTCTCCCCGGACAAAAATCCCATTGAGAAACTCATCCCGATCCAGGAGAGATTTCATGTATTGATTGAGACCGGAGACGGTAAAGGTAGGAAATTCAGCCATTTAGATCCCCCTTTCCAGCATACGATGGGCGAGGATTGCCACCCCCATGGCATTGTCGGTAGAATATTGGGGCGGAGCAAACAGAGCGTGGCAAATATGCTCCATTACGGCCCGCAACTGGGAGTTGGATGCCACTCCGCCGGAGCAGAGCACCGGCAGGCCTGGGTACTGCCGCTGGGCCTCCTGAGTCGCCCGAAGAATCACGCTGATAACGGTGTCCAGCGTGAACCGGGCTATGTTAGCGGGCTTCTCCCCTTCGCTCAGCAGCTGCTTTACTTTGTTCTCCATCCCGGAGAGGGAGAATGTAAGGTTATTTAACTTTACACGATGTTCCAAGCAGATGTCCGCCTTTTTATAGAGGGCGTCCACCGCCTTCCCTGCGGGGAACGGAAGCCCCAGCAGGACCCCGGTGCGGTCAATAAGTTGACCGGCAGAAATGTCGCTGGTCCCCCCCAGCTTTTCCGCCTTCACGTTGACCTCGTCGGGGGTCACCAGCAGAAGCTCGGTGGTCCCCCCGGACAGATGCCAGGCAAGATGGGGCTTGTCCATCAGTTCCGGGTGCCCTGACGACCAAGCGGCGGCGGCTACGTGCCCCTGCTGGTGGGAGCACTCAAAAAAAGGGACGCCCAAGGTGTCGGCCAACGTCCGACCCTGGGCAGTACCGGCGAGAAAGCACGGCATATAGGAGCCCTCCACGGCCCGTGGCCGGGTGCTGGCCCCCACGGCGGAAACAGGATGATCCAGCCGCCCCTCCTCCCGCAAAACGTGAAAAAGCTCTGGCAGGCGCTTTATATGCTGGAACAGGGCATCGCTTTGCCGCAGGCCCAAGGCCCCCTCGGGCACCTCCAGCAATTTTCCCACGTTTCGCCCGTCGGTCCCATCGAAAAGGGCCACCGAGGTAGTGTAGTTGCTGGTGTCCAGCCCCAGGCAAAGGGACATCTTACTCCCCCTCCTTGGTGGGGGCGGAGGCCTCGGCGGGAAGCTCGTTGCGGAGGAATGAGCCCAGGATACCGTTCATGAACGAGAGCACCTCGGGGTCCTCGTACCCCTTGGCAATCTCAATGGCCTCGTTGATAGCGGCGGCATTGGGGATGTCCGGCATATAGAGGATCTCATACATGGCAACCCGCATGATGGCGGCGGCTACCCGGTCAATGCGGGAGAACTTCCAGCCAATGGCGTACTTCTCAATATAGCTATCCAGCTCAGCCCCATGGGCGGCCACCCCGGTGACCAGCTCGGTTATGTATTTTTGTTGCTTTTCGTTGGGAAATTCAGCGTAAAGCGGCTCCTCTTCCCCCAAAAGCGCAAAGGTCTCCTTGTTGAAAAAGGTGTCCAACAGCTCCTGGGCAGAAACGGTGGAAAAGCCCAGCTCAAAGGCAAAATGGACGGCAATCTCTCTGGCGTTGGTCCGTGTCATGTCAGTTCCTCCATGGCGGAAACCCGCATAAAATTTCAAAATATATTATAACCATTTTTGAAGAAAATAGAAAGCCCTAAAATGAATAAACTTCGAAAATATGCAAAAAAGGGACGCTCCGATAGGAGTGTCCCTTAATCACATTGGAAGCTGGCTGTTTTTTGTTTTCACTGTTGCGGCGCTCTTGCATCCCGCTCGAAGGTGACACCGCCCACGTGGACGTTGACCGCCTTGATCTCCAGGCCACTGGTGGCCTCTACGGAATTGGCCACCGCCTCCTGGACCTGCTTGGCGACATCCAGCACGGTGGAGCCGTAGCGCACCAGGATGGAGATATCCACCACAACGGCATCGCCGTCCATGCTCACACGGACGCCCTTGGCCATGTTTTTCTTGCCCAACAGCTCAGCGATATCGCTCCCCAGGTTGGCGGCCAGGCTTCCGACCCCATCCACCTCCAGGGCGGCGGCGGCGGCGATAACGGCCAGGACTTCTTCGGAAATATGGATGTTTCCCATCTCCTCGGGATGAGAGATGTACTCACGGTTTTCAGACATGATGACACGCTCCTTTTCATGGCTTGCCATCATTTTACCACACATTTGGAAAAATACAAATGTTTTTTCCTCATTTCGCCTCAATGATCTTGATCTGGTCCGCAGTAAACTCGGTCTCCCCCACCACAATATCGGTGATCTTGGCAGTGTCAGCGGTGGTCAGGCCGCCCTCCACTGCGCCGACGACCACGCTGATGGAATTGTCGCTGATGAAAGCCACGCAGTCGCTGTATCCCTTGGCGGTGACCAGATTTTCAATCTGAGCCTCGCTCACCGTGACGCTGGCCATGGTCTGGATGGTCTGATTGGCCTCGTCCTTCACCTCCTGATCCACACCCTCCTCCGAGGCGGCCTGGCGGAGCAGGCTCAAAGCAGAATCCCGGGCCTGCTGGCGGTTAAGGCGGGCCGAGGCGAAGTAGCCGTCGTCAGTCACCGTGATCCCATCCCCTACAGGCAGGCCGTCCTTTCCCAGGACCGGGTCCTGACCGCCCCCCACCAGGGCGGCCTCTCCCAAGGTCTTGCCCATGTCCACAGCCTCTCCCGGCTCCTGGCTGTAAGACCAGTTGAGATAGACCGCCATACACACAAACAGGACGATGGCTACCACCACTGCATTTCGCTTCCAAAGTTTCATCTTCATTGCCCTCACTTTCCCCTGCAAATCGAAATTTTATCGGCCCCCAGGCCGGTCAGCGCCGAGACCGCCTCCACCAGCTTGAGGCACACCCCCGGATTCTCTCCGCCGGTGCAGACCACCAGCGCCCCCTGGTATTCCGGGTAGAGCTGTTCCAGCAAGACCGGCTCCTGGGTACCGGAACCCTTGGAGACCACCACGGTCTCGGCGGCCCGTTCACTGCTCCCCTCCCGCAGGGTGGTCCGGTCGTCCTGGGCGATGACCTGGCGAGAGGTGCCGCTCACCGTCAGGACCACACTCACCTCTCCCGCCCCATCTACCCGGCTCAGGGCCTCAGAGAGCTTCCGTTCGGTCTCCGCCAGATTAAAGCCTGCCGCCACAGTGGGTTGGGCGGCTTTTTTTTCCTCGCCGCCCTTGCCCACGGGCCACAGGAGAAGAAGTATCCCCACCAGGGCCACCAGCAGAACGTATTTGTATTTTTCCAGAAGGGCCAGCCAGGTCGCCCTTCCCTTTCCTTGATTTTTTATGGTGTTTCACCACCTTCCACCTGGTAGATCTGGACCTGGGCCGGGATGGCAAGCTCCGCCTCGATCATTCGGCTCAGCCTCTCCCGCTGGGCTTCAGTCAGCGCCCCGGTCACGGTGACGGAGGCCGGATAGGGATACTGGGTGTCACTCTCCGCCTCGCAGACCACCTCCGCCCGGCATACGATGTCCATTTGGGCGGCCTTGTCTATGATATATGCGGCAGACCGAGCCTCTATGATGGATTTCATAAGGCCGAAATTCTCAGTTTTTGGGGTGGCCTCATAGCCCCGCAGATCCTCCCGGGCCTGGGAAAGGCTTCGGGACAGGACAGCGTAGTCCAGGCCGCCCAAGGGCCGGAGGATTGCAAGGAGGAGAATCAAGCCTCCCGTGAGCCGCCCAATCTTGCGGACCGCCCCCTCCGGCATCATAGCGTAGGCCAGCGCCACCAGCATGGCCGCCGCCGTGACAGTCAACAGCCAATCCCGAAACAGCGTCATTTCGCCACCACCCCCGAGACCGCCGAAACCATGGAAACGAGGAGGAGCAGGGCGCAGGAGCCGGTCATCCCCAGCACCAGGCCAAAGGCTCCCCCGATGGAGGAGACCAGGCCGGCCACCTTGCTCGCCGAGACCGTGGCCGTAAGGGCGGCGGTCAGCTTGTAGGTCAGATAATGGATGCCTAAATGCAAAAAGGGAATCAGGCAGATTGCCAGCACAGCCAGCATCCCCACCACCCCCACCGAGCCCTTCAATATCCCTGCACCGGCCAGCACGGTCTCGGCGGCATCGGAAAGGATGCCGCCCACCACCGGCACCATGCCGGAGACCGCCAGCTTGGCCGCCTTGATGGCGGCGGCATCGGCGGTCCCGGCAATGGCTCCGCTCACGCTGAGATAAGCCACAAAGGCCAGAAGAAGGACGGTGAGCACGCTGGTCGCCGCCCATTTCACCAGCTCCGCCATGCGCTTGACCCCATCGTTCCCAACGGCGGCATAGGCGGCGCAGGCGGCCACATAGGCGTAGACCATAGGGATTAGGACCCGGTGGATGATGGTGAGTAAAACATCGGAAAAGAGCATGGTAGCCATCTGCCGGGCCACCGCCCCCGCGGGGGCACCTGCCGCCGCCGTAACCACCGCCATGCCGGGGATCAGGACCTTGGAGAGGGTCTCCATCCGGCCGATGGCCTCCCGTCCAAGGCCGATGAGGGCATGCATATCGGCCACAGACAGCGCAGTGACTGCGATGACCCCTACCATAGAGGTCACCGGGAGCCCCTTCTTTCCGCTCTCGGGCAGCAGCCCCTCGGTAAGGGAGCAGAGCAGGACCACTATCAGGAGAAGCCCACCGCTCCGGGCCGCCTTCCGCAGAATGCCCGGTACTTCCTCTTCTCCTCTGGTGAAGAGGTTGATGAGGCCCTCGTCCAGGTCGATTCCCTGAGCCAGGTCTACCTCCCCTAAGTATTCCTCCGCCTGCCGTTCCAGCTCGTCCAACTCCAGCGCGTCGGCCTGCTCCCGGACCATGTCCTGGGTCGCCGCATGGCATGGCAGGACCAGCAGGAACAGGCAGAGCAGGAGACACAACCACCCCCGCCTCACAATAGTTCTGTGAGGAGGGAGAGGACGGTCTGCATCAGTGGGAGAGCCAAAAAAAGGGCGATGGCCGCCCCGGCGGTCTCTACGAAGGAGGCCAGTCCCCCCTCCTTTGCATCCCGGCACAGCTCGGCGGCAAACCGGGTGAGAATGGCCACTCCCGCCGTCTTGATGACCGGGGCCACCACCGCCGGGGAAAGACCGGCCGCCTCCCGCAAGGTATCCAGCATGGCCCGCACCCCGGTAAGGGCATAGAGGGCCCGTCCCAAAATCATGGCACCACCCAAAATCACCAGCACCATGGACAGCTCCGGGACCTGCTTGCGCACCACCACGGCGCACAGGGCCGCCACAACTGCAAAGGCGGCGATTCTTCCCATCTCGTCCATAGCTCATAGTCCAAACAGGGTCTTGACCATAGCGAACAGGTTGGCGATCTCCTGGACCACCATCATCAGAACCACCACCAGCCCGGCAAGGGTGGTCATCGTGGCCTGCTCATCCCGCCCCGAGCGGGTGAGTACCTGATTCAAGACTGAGACCAAAATGCCGATGGCGGCAATTTTGAAAATCAAATCCACGTCCATTGCGTTCCACTCCTTGGCCCGCAGGCCTTAAATCAGTAAAATCACGCAGAAGAGCCCCGCCGTCAGCCCCAGGGCCCCATAAAGTCGGCCCTGTCGGAGTGCGTTCTCCTCGCTTCGGGCCAAAAGCCCCTTCAGTTCCTCCACAGCGGAGGCCAGCAGGGCACGCTCCCCCTCGCTGTCGCTCCGGCCAAGGCTTCGCCCCAACCGAAGAAGGCAGTCCAGAACCGGACCGTCCAAGCTC
>JAHHSF010000028.1 GCA_020025375.1 Oscillospiraceae bacterium
CTGACCTCTTGAATGCCATTCAAGCGCTCTCCCAGCTGAGCTATACCCCCAGATGTGGAAAGAAACATTTATTAAGTTTGTAGGGAGGTATGTAACCGCTTCAACCGGCCTCCCAGCTGAGCTACACCCTACATGAACTTGCCGCTCGTGCGGAACGAATGTTATCTTACCAGAGCAAAAGGGATTTGTCAACACCTTTCTGCAAAAAAAGAATATAAAATTTCTTGGCGGTGGCCGGCTGGATTTTCCTCCGAAAATCCAGAAAAGCCGTTGCGAAAAGAAAAGGCTTAATTTATAATCTAATGTAGAAGCTTATAGCCTGCGCTAAGGAGGGAAAGGATGAAAACGCTGATTCGACAGGGCCGCCTGGTAGATCCTGCTGCGGGGATCGGCGGCGTGATGGACATTCTCATCGAGAACGGAAAGATCGCCGTCATCGGGAGCACCATCTTAGACCAGGAGGCCGAGATCATCGATGCCCGTGGCCTTACTGTCTGCGCCGGACTGGTGGATATGCACGTCCACTTGAGAGAGCCGGGGTTCGAATATAAGGAGACCATCGAAACAGGAACGCGAGCGGCCGCCGCCGGCGGCTTTACCACGGTGGCCTGTATGCCAAACACCCGGCCTGTCACCGACAGCCCGGAGCAGGTGGCCTACATACTGGAAAAGGCCAAACAGTCCTGCGGGGTCCGGGTGGCGCCCATCGGAGCGGTGACGGTTGGTCAGAAGGGCCAGGAGCTTACCGACTTCGAGGCACTCAAGGCCGCCGGGGCCGTGGCCTTTTCCGACGACGGCGTTCCCGTTCAGAACGCCAACCTCCTGCGGGATGCCCTCATCCTGGCCAACCGCCAGGGGCGCACCGTCCTCTCCCACTGTGAGGATGCGGACATGGTGAAAAACTACGCTGTGAACGAGGGCCGGATCTCCCGGCAACTCCGCCTGCCCGGCCGTCCCGCTATTGCCGAGGAACTCCAGGTCACCCGGGAGGCCATGCTGGCTGAGGAAACCGGCGGGGCTGTTCATATCTGCCACATCTCCACCGCGAAATCGGTGAATATCGTCCGCCGTTATAAGCGCCGGGGGGTGCACATTACCTGTGAGACCTGCCCCCAGTACTTTACCCTGACCGAGGACGAGGTCCTGCGCCAGGGTTCCCTGGCCCGCATCAATCCGCCCCTGCGGACTCCCGCCGACGTGGAGGGCATCCTTCAGGGCCTCCAGGATGGTACCATAGATGCCATTGCCACCGACCACGCCCCCCATTCTGCCGAGGAGAAGGGGAGATCACTCACAGAGGCCCCCAGCGGCATGGTGGGCCTGGAGACCGTTCTGGCCATCTGTCTCACCGAGCTTTACCACACGGGGCTGATGACCATGTCCGACATTTTGCGGAAACTCACGGTAGAGCCGGCGGACATTCTTCGCATCCCGGCGGGCCGACTGGCCCTGGGGGGAGAGGCCGACCTGGTCCTCTTCGACCCAAACGAGGAGTTTACCATCGAGCCGGAGCGGTTTGCCTCCAAGGGACGCAATACTCCCTTTGCCGGACGTAAGGTGAAGGGAAAGGTAAAATATACCATTGTTGGCGGAAACGTGATATATCAAGATTGAGGAGTGCTTAAAATGTCTTTTGATAAATTGCAGGATCAGATTCGTACCATGAAGAACCCCACCGTGTTGGGCCTGGACCCCCGCATTGAGTATGTCCCACAGCATATCCAGGATGAGTGTTATGCCGAGTTCGGTCACAATATCCAGGGTACCGTGGAGGCCATTTACCGCTTTAACTGCGGCCTGATGGACGCTCTCTGTGACATCGTCCCCGCTGTGAAGCCCCAGGCCGCCTACTATGAGATGCTGGGCTGGCGGGGGATGGAGATGATGGAGCGCACCATCCGCTACGCGAAGGAGAAGGGCTACTACGTCATTGCCGACATCAAGCGGGGTGACATTGGCTCCACCGCCCAGGCCTACGCCGAGGGCTGGCTGGGCAAGACGAAGGTGGCCGGGGAGGACGTGGAGAACTTCGGAGCCGACTGTGTCACCCTCAACGGCTATATGGGCATCGATGCCATCCAGCCTTTCCTGGACGTGGCCAAGGCCGAGGACAAAAGCCTCTTCATCCTGGTCAAGACCTCCAACCCCAGCGGCGGTGACCTTCAGGACATGGTGGCCGGGGACCGGGTGGTCTATCAGGTCATGGGCGACCTCACCGAACGCTGGGGTGCCGGTACCGAGGGCAAGTACGGCTATCAGGCCACCGGCGCCGTGGTGGGCGCCACTTATCCCGCCGATATGAAGGAGTTGCGCCAGCGCCTGCCCAAGACCTTTTTCCTGGTTCCCGGCTACGGCGCCCAGGGCGGCACCGCCGAGGATGTGCAGTACGCCTTCGATTCGTACGGCCGGGGTGCCATCGTGAACGCCTCCCGGAGCCTCATGTGCGCCTGGAAAAAGACCGACGGCGACGGCCGCGATTTCCAGGAGGCCTCCAGAAAGGCCGCCATTGCCATGCGGGACGACATCTGTAAATACGTCACCATCCTGTAAGGGGCTTCGCCGTTTAGAAGGAAGGCGTTACTGTATTGATAGAGAAAAATCACTGTGTCCCCGTGACCCTCTTCTTTTTCAGCACGCAACAGCTTCTTTGCGGATCTTTTACAAAACGCTGTCAGCGTGCGGAGGGGCAGAAACGGAACGCCCTGAACCAACATAGCCTGGCCTTCCCCCTTGGAAAAAAGAAATTGTGATTTGAAAGTGGTGTTTTCATGCCGATTCAGAGAGAGTGTAAAATTGTCAGCAAGACCCTCATGGGCGACGGCGCCGTATATATGGTGCTGGAGGTGGGAGACATGGTCCGTACTACCTGCAAGGGTCCCGGCCAGTTCATCCATATCAAGTGCGGCAACAGCCGACTTCTCCGCCGCCCCATCTCGGTCTGCTCCTGCATGACCGACGAGCCCGAGGACACCCTGGCCATCGCCTTTGAGGTTCGTGGCGAAGGGACCGACTGGCTGGCCCGGCGGGAAGAGGGGGATACCCTGGACGTGCTGGGAATGCTGGGCAACGGCTTCCAGGTGGACCCAAACGGTCGCTACCTTCTGGTGGGCGGCGGCATCGGCGTGCCTCCCCTCCGGGGCTGTGCCCAGGCCACCATGGGCCGTTCCACCGCCATCCTGGGCTTCCGCACGGCGGATAAGGTCATCCTCCACAACTGTTTCCAGGACGAGTGCGCCAAGGTTTTGCTGGCCACAGATGACGGAACCCTGGGCCACCACGGCTATGTGGACTTCCTGCTCCGTAAAGAGCTTGAACAGGATAATGGCTTTACAGGTGTTCTGGCCTGTGGCCCCAAGCCCATGCTGAAGAAGGTTGCCCAGGTGGCCGAGGAGTTCGGCGTGCCCTGTCAGGTCTCCATGGAGGAGCGGATGGGGTGCGGCGTGGGAGCCTGCTTGGTCTGTTCCTGCGACATGAAGGACGGCACTCGCAAGCACGTCTGTAAGAACGGCCCTGTGTTCGATTCCAAGGAGGTGGACTGGGATGCCTGAGAAGAAGTTTTTCTATGAGCCTGAGGCTCGTGAGATTCCGGCGGTGGTCACCCCTGAGCAGGTGGATCTGTCCGTCAACCTGGCCGGAATGACCATGAAGAACCCCATCGTGGTTGCCTCCGGCACCTTTGGCTTCGGCCATGAGTATGGGGAATTTTACGACCTGTCCGAGCTGGGAGGCATCTGCGTCAAGGGTCTCACCGCCCAGAGAAGGGAGGGCAACCCCGCTCCCCGTATTGCCGAGACCCCTATGGGAATCCTAAACTCCGTTGGCCTCCAGAACCCCGGTGTGGATGCCTTTATCGCTACCGAACTTCCTTTTTTGAAGCAGTTTGACCTGCGAATCATTGCCAATATCTCGGGCAACACCCCCGAGGAGTATGGCGAGATGTGCGAAAAGCTCTCCGCCGCCGGAGTGGACATGATCGAGGTTAACATTTCCTGCCCCAACGTGAAGGCGGGAGGTCTGGCCTACGGCACCAAGCCTGAGATGGCCGCCGAGGTGGCCGCCATTGCCAAGGCTCACGCCTCCGTCCCCGTGATGGTGAAGCTCTCCCCCAACGTCACCGACATTACCGAGATCGCCCGGGCTGTGGAGGGAGCGGGGGCCGACGCGCTCTCTCTCATCAACACCCTCCGGGGGATGCGAATTGATGTGAATACCGGCCGCCCCATTTTAAAGATGAACACCGGCGGCCTGTCCGGCCCCGCCGTCCTCCCTGTGGCCATCCGCATGGTCTGGGAGGTCTCCCAGGCCGTGAAGATCCCCATCCTGGGCATGGGCGGGGTGTCCAAGGGGGCAGATGCCGCCGAGCTGATGCTGGCGGGTGCCTCTGCCGTGGCAGTGGGCACCGCCTGCTTCGCCGACCCCTACGCCCCGCTGAAGGTGCGGGACGGTTTGGCCGCCATTGCCGCAAAGCGAGGGTGCGACAAGGTATCTGACTTGACAGGTAAAGTGAACCCCTGGTAATGCGAAGCGCGGAAGTCAGGTGTATCGGCCCGGCTATGCGCCCAACCCGCAGCGCGCTATCATTTTGCAAGGAAGTGTATCCCATGCCTCTCATAACAAAAGTTTATCTCGTCCGCCACGCCGAGGCGGAGGGCAATCTCTATCGCCGAATTCACGGCTGGTATGACGCTCTTATTACAGACAACGGCTACCGACAGATCGCCGCTCTGGAGGAGCGGTTCGCCTCCATCCCCGTGGATGTGGTCTACTCCAGCGACCTCTTTCGCACCATGACCACCGCCACGGCGGTCTATCGGCCCAAGGGCCTCCGCCTGCACACCGTGCGGGACCTGCGGGAAATCAACATGGGAGCCTGGGAGGACCAGCCTTGGGGCGAGGTGGCCCGGGTGGATGGGAAGGAGCTTTTGAAGCACAACTCCATGGACCCTGCCTGGCACACCGAGGGGGCCGAAAGCTTTGAGGACGTGCGCCTGCGGGTGAGCACCGCCATCCGGCGTATCGCCGCGGCCAATCCCGGAAAGACGGTGGCCATCTTTTCCCACGGCACTGCCATCCGCAATGCCCTGGCTGTCTTTCACGGCATGACGGTGCCTCAGTCCGCCAAGCTGGGCCACAGCGACAACACGGCGGTCTCCCTTTTGGAATTTGAGGGGGACCAGGTCCGCATCGTCTTTGAAAATGACAATTCCCATCTTTCCGAAGAGATGTCCACCCTGGCCCATCAGAGCTGGTGGAAGAAGGGGGGAGCCCCAAAAGTGGACCAGACCAACCTCTGGTTCCGGCCCCTGAACGTGAAGGGGGAGGAGGCCGATTTCTATCTGGAGGCCCGACGGGAGGCCTGGCAGACAGTCTACGGCGACCTTGAGGGCTTCGATGGCCTGGGCTTTCTGAAAAAAGCCCAAGCTGCCGCCGAAAAGGACCCAAACAACGTGACCTGCGCCATGCTCCAGGACAAGCCCGTGGGAATCATTGAGCTGGACCCGGAGCGGGACAGGGAAAAGGGAATCGGCAGCATCCCCTTCTATTACCTGGTCCCGGAACTGCGCCGCCAGGGCTATGGCATTCAGCTTTTGGGCGTGGCGGTCTCCGCCTACCGCAAGCTGGGGCGGGACTACCTGCGCCTGCGTTGCGCCCCGGAGAATGAGCAGGCCCAGCGATTCTACCGCCGGTACGGCTTCCGGGCCATCGGTCAGGAGGAGGGCTCCCACCGACCCCTGGACGTATTGGAAAAATATATTGGATATAAGGATCAAAGAGCATGAATTTTCTGCCCGTTTCAAAACAGGATATGCTGGACCGGGGCTGGGAGGAGTATGACTTCCTCCTCATCACCGGGGACGCCTACGTGGACCATCCCTCCTTCGGCCCCGCCATTATCAGCCGGGTGCTGGAGGCCGAGGGCTACCGGGTCGCCATCCTGGCCCAGCCGGACTGGCGCAAGGATTCTTCCTTCACAGACTTTGGCAGGCCCCGCCTTGGTGTGATGATCTCGGCGGGAAACCTGGACTCCATGGTGGCCCATTACACGGTGGCCAAGCGCCGCCGGACCGACGATGCCTATTCCCCGGGCAATGTGATGGGCCTGCGCCCCGACCGGGCCACCATTGTCTACGCCAACTGCGTCCGCCGGGTCTGGAAGGATATTCCCATGGTTATCGGCGGGCTGGAGGCCTCCCTCCGCCGCTTTGCCCACTATGACTACTGGGAGGACAAGGTACGCCGTCCTATCCTGGTGGACAGCCAGGCCGACCTGCTGGTCTACGGCATGGGCGAAAACGCAACAAAGGAGATCGCGGAACGGCTCAAGAACGGATGGGATATTTGTGACATCAAAGATGTAAAGGGAACTGCCTTTATAGGAAACTCGCCTGAGGACTGCCTCTTCCCGGCGGTGACCGTCCCCTCCTTTGAGGAGGTGGCGGCGAACAGGGAAGCTTACGCCCGGGCCAACATGGTGGAGTACGATGAGCACGATCCCATCCGTGGCAAGGCCGTCCTTCAGCCCTGCGAGGGCCGCTGTCTGGTGGTCAATCCGCCTGCCATGCCCCTCACCACGGCGGAACTGGATGCCGTGTTTGAACTGCCTTACACCAAGGAGCCCCACCCTATGTATGACGCCATGGGCGGGGTCCCAGCCATTGAGGAGGTTCGTTTCTCGGTCATCCACAACCGGGGTTGCTTCGGGGCCTGTAATTTCTGTTCCTTGGCCTTTCACCAGGGGCGGGTCATCTCGGCCCGGAGCCATGAGAGCGTGGTCCGGGAGGTGGAGGCCCTGACGGAACACCCGGGCTTCAAGGGCTATATCCACGATGTGGGCGGTCCCACCGCCAATTTCCGCCGTCCTGCCTGCAAGAAGCAGATGACGGCGGGCCTGTGTAAGGGTAAGGCCTGTCTGGCCCCCACTCCCTGTGCCAACCTGGATGCCGACCACGCTGACTACCTGGCCCTTCTGCGAAAACTGCGGAAGATTCCCAAGGTGAAAAAGATTTTTATCCGCTCCGGCATCCGCTACGACTATATGATGGCGGACAAGAGCGGGGAGTTCTTTGCCGAGCTGGTGAAGCACCACGTTTCCGGCCAGCTTAAGGTGGCCCCCGAGCACTGTGCCGCCGATGTGTTGGACTATATGGGCAAGCCACACATTGAGGCTTACGAGGCCTTCAAGGATCGCTACCAGCGGTACAACCAGAAGTACGGGAAGGAGCAGTATATCGTCCCATACCTCATGTCCTCCCATCCAGGCTGTACCCTGGAGGACGCGGTGAAGCTGGCCGAATGGCTGAACCGCACGGGCCGTCAGCCCGAACAGGTTCAGGACTTTTACCCCACTCCCGGTACCCTGTCCACCTGTATGTACTACACCGGGATCGACCCCCGGACCATGAAGCCGGTCTTTGTGCCGAAAACGCCCCACGAAAAGGCTATGCAGCGGGCCCTTATGCAGTGGAAGCGGCCTGAGAAGCGCCCGCTGGTAATGGAGGCCCTCCGTACCGCCAACCGGGAGGACCTTATCGGCTTTTCCAAGACCTGTCTGGTCCGCCCTGACCGCCAGGGCGGCCAGCCCGGCTGGAAGAAGAGCGGGGAAGCGGGCAAGAAGAAGTCCGGCAAGAAGGCTTCCGCCAAGCCAAAGCTGAAACAGGCGGGTAAGCGCACCGAGCATAACAGCTCCAACCCCGCGAAAAAATCCGGCTGGGCCAAGGCGAAACCAAAGACCAACCGCCCGAAGCGCAGAGGGTAGACGCAGAGGGAAGATAAGACAAACGCGAATTGAAAAAGGAGCGGCCTATGGCCGCTCCTTTTTTGCCTTTTTGGTGCATAGACTGTACGGATGGGGGGCGGAAAAGATGGAAAGTGAGTTCCCATTACAAATGTTGGACCAGAATATCGGGAAGGTCGTTCTGCGCTGGGACGACCTTCACGTCACCGTCCATGCCGCCGCCCGCTGGGGGGGAGAGGGAATTTGTAAGCTCTGCGCCGTGGGGGAGGGAGGATGGTGCATTTTGGGGACCCTGATGCCGGAGAACGGCCGTCTGGTTTTGGATCGCACCCTCCCCCTTTCCCAGCTGAGCCGTGCCGGGGCATGGCCCATCTCCGGGGTGGCAGTGACCCTGCTCTATCTCTGGGACTGCCGAAGCCCCTTCCCGCTTCCTCCCCTCTTTTGCTTTGCCCAGCGGTCAGGGGAGGAGCTGTGGTTTCGCTTTTTCCCCGATGGGTCGCCGAGAATGCCCGAATAAAAGGTATTGGCGGGCCTATCTCACATATCTCTTCTCTGCCACATTCCAATTGATGAGGGAGAACCACTTGTCCACGTAGTCCCCCCGGCGGTTCTGATAGTCCAGATAGTAAGCGTGCTCCCACACGTCCAAGTTTAAAATGGGCCACAGGTCCTGGGCGAGGGGGCAGTCCTGGTTGGCGGACTTGACCACCGACAGCTTACCCTCGTCGTCGCAGACCAGCCAGCCGTAGCCCGAGCCGAACTGCCCCATGGCGGCCGTGGTGAGTTCCGTTTTGAATCCGTCCAGAGAGCCAAAGGTTTCGGTGATGGCGGCGGCCAAGGGCCCCATGGGGGCCGTCGGCCCGCCGGGGGCCATCTGGTCAAAGTAGAGCAGGTGGTTATACACCCCGCCGCCGTTGTTGATAACGGCAGCGCGCAGCTCGGCGGGAACCTCGTAGAGGGTGCGGAGCAGTTGGGTGAGGGTCTTGGCCTGAAGCTCGGGGGAAAAAGCCAAAGCCTTGTTCAAATTGTCCACGTAGGCGGCCAGATGCTTGTCGTGGTGAAAGTGGAGGGTCTCGGCGCTGATTACCGGTTCCAGAGCGTCATAGGCGTAGGGCAGAGGGGGCAAAACATAAGGGTAGCGCATGAAAAAAGCTCCTTGTATTAGAGTAGTAGTTTTTAAAGCCCCTCTCCAGGGGCTGTGCTACATGCTGGCGTCCAGATGGGCGACTTTTAATCGTTCATCTTTCTAACAGGATTAGTATATACAAATCAAAGTTTCAAATGTATAATAGAAATGATTGTTTTTAGATATAAGGAGAATATCCATGGATTATTTTGATTTGGCTGTCCACCCCGATCAGCTTCGGGCCATCAGCACTCTTGGGCTGGCCCATCTGGGGGACGCGGTCTTTGAGCTGATGGTGCGTTCCTGGCTCTGCCTCCACGGCAAGGCCACCAACAAGGGACTGCACAAGGCCACCGTGGCCCTGGTGGCCGCCCCCGCTCAGGCCCGGATGGTGCAGAACATCCTGCCCTTCCTCACCGAGGAAGAGACCGATGTCTACCGCCGGGGCCGGAACGTGAGCCCCCACGCAGTCCCCAAGGCCGCCTCCCGGGAGGAGTACCAGGCCGCCACGGCGGTGGAGGCCCTCTACGGGTACCTTTGGCTCCAGGGCAAGCGAGAGCGGCTCAACGAGCTGTTTTCGTTAATGATGGGGGAGAAGCAGAGTGGCACTTGACACGATCTGTCTGGCGGCGGTGGCCTACGAGCTGGAACAGGCCTTGACCGGCGGAAAAATTGACAAGGTGTATCAGCCAAGCCGGGATGAAATCGTCCTGGCCGTCCGGGGGAACGGGGGGAACAGGAAGCTCCTCCTGTCCGCCAACCCCGCCCATCCACGGGCCCAGCTCACCGCCCTGAACCGGGAGAATCCGGAAAAGCCGCCTATGTTCTGTATGCTTCTGCGGAAGCGGCTGGTGGGCGGCAAGATTCTGGGGGTGGAGCAGGCCCCCAACGAGCGCATCCTCACCTTCCCGCTGGAGGTCACCGACGAGCTGGGGGACAAGGTCCGGCGCAAGCTGGTCCTGGAGGCCATGGGCAAGTCGGCCAACCTGATTCTGTTGGACGAAGAGGAGCGAATCATGGACTGCATCCGCCGGGTGGAGGGGGACATCACCACCGGGAAGCGTGCGGTAATGCCCGGCCTTTTCTACCGCCTCCCGGAGCCTTTGGCCGGGCTGGCCCCCCTCATTGCCCGGGAGCTGGAGTTTCGTGCGGGGCATCCCCTGACCAAGCTGGAGCAGGTCGTGGAGGGAGAAAACCTCCTGGAAACTGTGAAGCAAGGTAACTCTACACCGACGATGTTGGTAAGGGAAGGAAAGCCTGTGGACTTCAGCTTTCAGCCTATCCTTCAATACGGTCCCGGCACCGCGCTGAAGGAGTACCCTACCTTTGGGGCGCTCTTCGATGACTTCTACGCCGCCCGAGAGACCACAGAGCGGGTCCGCCAAAAAGGTTCTGATCTCATCAAGTCACTCACCAATTCCCGGGACCGGGTGGCCCGGAAGATAGCCCTCCAGGAGAAGGAGCTTGCCGCCGCCGCCAACCGGGAACGGATGAGGGAGATGGGGGACTTGCTCACCTCCAATCTGCATCTTCTCACCAAGGGGATGCGCTCCGCCCGGGTGATGGACTTTTACGACCCGGAGGGGAGAGAGGTGGAGATTCCCCTGGATCCCTTGAAGTCCCCACAGCAGAACGCCGCCAAATATTATAAGGACTACACGAAGGCCAAGACCGCCGAGGAGATGCTCACCCTTCAGCTGGAAAAGGGCAGGGGGGAGCTGGAGTACCTGAACAGCGTCCTGGAGTCGGTGGCCTTGGCCGAGGGAGAGCGGGACTTGCAGGAGATTCGCCAGGAGCTCACCGACACCGGCTACCTCCACCGCCAGGCCAAGGTCAAGGGCCGGGAGAAGCGGGTGGCAGGCAAGCCGCTGGAATTCATCTCCCCCACCGGGCTGAAGATTCTGGTGGGCCGGAACAACAGCCAAAACGACCGGCTTACTACCAAGATGGCGGACAAGCGGGACATCTGGTTCCACACCCAGAAGATTCACGGGAGCCATGTCATTCTATGCTGTGCCGGCCAGGAGGCGGACGCCGCCAGCCTCACCATGGCCGCCGAGCTGGCCGCCTGGTACTCCCAGGGCCGGGAGAGTGACAAGGTCCCGGTAGACTATACCCCGGTGAAGTTTGTGAAAAAGCCCGCGGGGGCCCGGCCGGGCATGGTGGTCTATACCACCTATCAGACCGCCGTGGTCACGCCGAACAAGCACTGAGAACAACGTCCGGAAGGAGAGCGTTATGCCCAATATTATTGAGGTGACCGACATCAAGGCACCGGAGCTGGACCTGTTCGCCCGCCTGACCGAGGCCCAGCTCCGCAACCGCCTGGAGCCGGAAAAGGGAATCTTCATCGCCGAAAGCCCCAAAGTCATCGCCACCGCCCTGGACGCTGCGTATGAGCCGGTGGCCTTGCTCATGGAGAGGCGACACATCGACGGCGATGCGAAGGACATCCTTACCCGCTGTGGGGAAATTCCCGTCTATACCGCGGACCGGGATCTGTTGGCCGACCTCACCGGCTATTCGCTTACTCGTGGGGTGCTGTGCGCCATGCGCCGCCCCCGGCTGCCCAGTGTGGAGGAGGTGTGCGCCTCCGCCCGCCGGGTGGCGGTGTTGGAGGGAATCGTGGATTCCACTAACATCGGGGCCATTTTCCGCTCCGCCGCCGCCCTGAACATGGATGCCGTGCTAGTCACGCCCTCCTGTTGTGATCCCCTGAACCGGCGGGCGGTTCGGGTG
>JAHHSF010000029.1 GCA_020025375.1 Oscillospiraceae bacterium
GCTGGGGGTCTGGCTCGGTGGGGCCGGGGTTAGGTTCGGGTCTCTCAGGCCACGGACCCGACTCATCCAGAGCAGAGGGGATCAGAACAGGATAGCCTTCGGCTCCAATCTCCCACTCACAGCCGTACTCGCCCACATTGGCGTTGAGCTTTGTCAGCACGGTATCCTGGCTCAGGTCATAAGCGCCGCTGTCCACCAGAGTATCAGCGGGAAGGTTGTTCTGCATGTCCTGCTTCCAAACAGAATTGACAACTCCGCCAGTTGTGCTTGTCCTGGCAATGGGGTTTTGGGGATCGACCACAGAAACGCAGTTGGCAACGACACCACCTTCTATATCTCTGGCAAATCCACTGGCAGCTTCTCCAGTTACCTCAGACAGGCAGTTGATTACGGCTCCACGAACAGTGTTGCCGCAAGGACCATGTTCAAGGTCACCGTCACTACCAGGGGTTGACTGACTGAGTGTACCTGTGAATCGGACATTCTGCACCACCCCAGTGGCATCAATCTCATGGAACAGATATTTTACATTGGGTCTAAAATCTGCAAATGAAATCGTATACCCTCTTCCATCAAATACTCCCTTGAGGGGACTTTCAAATGTCAGATATTTTCTTTGGGGTATTGTAATATCATTATCCAAAATGAAGTAGGCCTTTGGATCAGATGGATCAATCTTTTTCAGTTCCTCATAGGTTTTGATATGGATAATCGTACTATTACTGTACGGCCCAACCGGTTGGGTAGGCAGCGCAGACGCAGCCGCTGGCTTCGCCTGCTCCTCCTCCACTGCCTGAGCGGGGAAAGAGAAGCCGGGGACCAACAGAGCGGCCGCCAATAACAGGCTTAAAATCCTTCCTTTCCATGCTTTCGGGGTTTGCTTCATACTTACTCCTCCGTTTCTTCTTTTCGGTTTTCGGCAAAAAAAATGCCGTGACCGATCTTTGATTGATCGCCACAGCCGTTTTTCCATGGTCGGGCCATATGCACACAGCCCTTCTCCATTTCTTGTAGGTCTTCTGACTCTCGCATCCGGAAAATTTCCACAAGATCTCATCTGCCTTCCCAGGTCTCCCCAGTGACTGGCTTTCACCAACGATTTCGATCTCTCAGCGATTACAGCGGCGGTTTACCGTCCGGGAATCTCACCCGGTTTCCTTGTTCATCCCTGTTTCTGCCAGACTGCCGAACCAGGGCCACAAAAAATGTCCTATTCAGTTGTAATCAGGCTCCGGATGCAGGTCTTCTTTCTGACGGCCTTGCCTTATGGCCGAAACCATATATAGAGGTAAGACTGCGCCGGCTTCTCACCGACTTGTCTCTCCGCATGCGTCAAGCGCATGACCTGCTCGCGCCTGTATTATATTCCCTTTCTCCTTTCTTGTCAAGGCATTGGAAATGAACTCCATTTGATATTTTATGTACCAAATTTTTTATTTTCCCCCTTGACAAACGGTGCTTTCCGTGCTTAACTGTATATATAAGCTATATACAATATAACGAGGTGAGGATTTGGACATCCTGATTCGAAATACGGGAGAGTCCCCCATTTACGACCAGATCGCAGGGCAGATCAAGGGACTCATTCTGAAAGGTGAGCTGAAGGCGGGCGAGGCCCTGCCCTCCATGCGGCTGCTGGCCCGGGAGCTTCGCATCTCGGTCATCACCACCAAACGGGCCTATGAGGAGCTGGAGCGGGAGGGTTTCCTCACCACGGTGCCGGGCAAGGGCTGCTTTGTGGCGGCCCAGAACCCGGAACTGTTGCGGGAGGACGCCCTGCGCCGGGTGGAGGACCACCTTTCCAGGGCGGTGACCGAGGCCCGGCAGAGCGGAATTACGCTGGAAGAGGTGCAGGCCACCCTGAACATTTTGTATGGAGACGAATGAGATGAAAAACATTTTGGAGATCAGTCACCTGACCAAGCACTACGATTCCTTCACCCTGGAGGACGTGAGCCTTACCGTCCCCGGTGGCACCATTCTGGGCCTGATCGGGGAAAATGGGGCGGGCAAATCCACCCTAATCAAGTGCGTTTTGGGCATCGCCCACCCGGACGAGGGGACCATCACCGCCCTGGGTACGGACCCCGAGGCCGCCAAAGCCCATATCGGGGTGGTCATGGACGAGAGCCTTTTCCACGACCAACTCCGCCCTAAGCAGGTGGAGAAGATCATGGCAGGGCTGTGGCCAACCTGGGACAAGGCCCTCTTTGACTCCTATCTGGACAAATTCGGCCTGCCGGCAGACAAACTTATCAAGGAGTTCTCCCGAGGGATGAAGATGAAGCTCTCCATCGCCGCCGCCCTCTCCCACCACCCCAAGCTCCTCCTTCTGGACGAGGCCACCGGAGGCCTGGACCCGGTGGTGCGGGACGAGATTCTGGAGGAATTTATGGCCTTTGTCTCCGACGAGAACCACGGCATCCTCATCTCCAGCCACATCACCAGCGACCTGGAGAAGGCCTGTGACTCGGTGGCCTACCTCCACAAGGGCAAGCTCGTCCTGGCCGGGGAAAAGGATGAACTGCTGGCCCGGCATGGCCGTATCGCCTGCACGAAGGCCCAGCTGGCGGCCATGGACCCCGACCACCTCCTGGGGAGCAGGACGTACCTGTACGGGGTCGAGGCGGTGGTCCGTGACCGGGCCGCCTTCCGCAGACTGTACCCGGACATCCCGGTGGACCCGGTCAGTCTGGAGGACCTTATGGTCTTTACCGCAAAGGGGGATATGAAATGAAAGGGTTTGTCTATAAGGACCTGCGCCTGCTGGGCAATCTGTGGAAAACCTACGCCATGATTCTCGGTATCTTTCTGCTTCTCACGGTCACCGGTGTCTATGAGCCAACCTTTTTCCTCACAATGACGGCCATGCTCCTGTGTATGTATCCCGCCACCTCCTTCTCCTATGACGAGCTGGCCAAGTGGGACCGCTTCGCCATCACAGTACCGGATGGGCGAAAAAAGGTGGTTCAGGGAAAATATATGTTCGCCCTGATTCTGTTGCTGGGCGCTCTGGCGGTGAATCTTCTTTTGTCCTTGGCCTTGCCCCTGCTTGGAAAGGGTTTGCCGGACACCAACCTTATCATCGCGGTGGCGGGCACCGCCGCCGCTTTTCTCCTCAACGCCGTCCTCCTCCCCCTCCTGTTCCGGTTTGGGTCCCAGAAGGGGCGGATCTTCCTGGTCGTGGGAATCGCCTTTATCGCCGGGATTCTGGGCGCCCTCTCCGTCATCGGTACCTCGGTCTCCTTCGGGAGCGGGGACCTCATCCCCTGCCTCATCGTCCTCCTCGCCCTCGCCCTGGGACTGCTCTTCGTCAGCTACCGGGTGAGCTTGAATATCTATAAAAAGAAGGATTTTTAAGAAGCACGAATCAATAAGTCCCGCTTGCCGGACTGGGCTGTGGAAGCTCTGCTGAAAAATACGCGAAAAGGAAGACGCTCGAATGAGCGTCTTCCTTTTTATATCGTCCATATATGAGTTCGACCCTTCCCCACCATAGGGAACGGAATTTTGCGGCTCCCCTCCGCACAGGGACTCCGTCAAATCACCCGGACCCGGAGGACCCCAGGCACGGCCTTCAAATCGTCCACCACGCTCTCCGGGATGACGCTGTTCACGTCGAAGACGGAGTAGGCGTAGGCCCCGGCGGATTTGTTCATCATGTTCTCGATGTTTACCTGGTCCTTGGCAAAGATGGGCATGATGGTGGTAAGCATACCGGGGATATTCCGGTGAATGATGCAGATTCGGGCCTCGCCGGTGCGCTCCAGAACGACGGTGGGCAGATTCACCGAGTTTTTGATGTTGCCGGTGGTGAGGTAGTCGTCCATCTCCTTCGCCGCCATAACGGCACAGTTGGCCTCGCTCTCGATGGTGGTGCCTCCCAGGTGGGGGGTAGCCACCACACCGGGGGTCTTGACGTTCTCCGGGGTGGGAAAGTCGGTGACGAAGCGGGCCACCTTGCCACTCTTCAGGGCGGCCAGGATGGCCGGCTCGTCCACCACCTCGCCACGGGCGTAGTTGATGATGCGAACCCCATCCTTCATTTTGGCAATGGCGGAGGCGTCGATAAGACCACGAGTCTCCTCGGTAAGGGGGGTGTGGAGGGTGAGGTAGTCGCAGTTTCTCAGCAGGGTGTCCAGGTCGGCCACCCGGCGGACGCTCCGGGAAATTTTCCAGGCCGCGTCCACGGACAGATAGGGGTCATAGCCGATGACCTCCATGCCAAGCTTCACGGCGATGTTGGCCGCCATGCCGCCCACGTTGCCCATGCCGATAACCCCCAGGGTCTTGCCCCAGTACTCGGGGCCGGCGAACTGCTTTTTCACCTTCTCCATGGCCACGTCGATGGGGGTGGCCGGGTCGCTGTACCCATCCACCCACCGCAGGCTCCCCAGCACGTCCCGGGAGGCCATGGTGAGGCCGAAGACAAAAAGCTCCTTCACCCCGTTGGCGTTTGCGCCGGGGGAGTTAAAGACCACGATGCCTTTTTCGGTGCACTCCTCCAGAGGAATGGTGTTCACCCCGATTCCCGCCCGTGCAATGCAGAGAAGCTCCGGGTTAAAGGGGTAGTCGTGAAGGTTGGTGGCCCGGACGAAGATGGCGTCTGGGCTCTGTATATCGTCGGCCAGCGAATAGCGGTCGGGGGTGAGGATGTCCTGGCAGGCGGGGGAAATATGGTTGAGGGTCTTGACCTTGAACATGGGGGTCACACTCCTTTTTCAAATTGGCGGAGGAAGTCACACAGCCGCTCCACACCCTCCATGGGCATGGCGTTGTAGATGGAGGCACGCAGGCCGCCCACCGAGCGGTGCCCCTTCAGGTTGGTGAAGCCGGCCTCGGTCGCCGCGGCGGCAAATTTCTTGTCCAGCTCCTCGCTCTCCGAACGGAAAACCACGTTCATGTCGGAGCGGGAGCTGGGCTCCACGGGACAGGAGAAGAGCCTGGAGTTTTCAATGGTATCGTAGAGGATGAGGGCCTTTTTGCGCTTGACGGCCTCCATCCCGGCCACGCCCCCCTGCTCCTCCAGCCAGTCCAGCACCAGGCCCAGCATATAGATGCACCAGCAGGGCGGGGTATTATACATGGAATCCTTGGCGATGAGGGTCTCATAGGTAAGCATGAGGGGGGTAATAGGAAGGTGGCGACCCGCCAGCGTCTTCTTGAGAATGACTACGGTGAGCCCTGCGGGAGCCATGTTCTTCTGGGCTCCGGCAAAAATGAGGCCGTAGCGGGACACGTCCACCGGGCGGGAGAGGATGTCGGAGGACATGTCGCAGACCAGGGGGACGGGGCCGGTCTCCGGGACATACTGCCACTCGGTGCCGTATATGGTATTGTTGGCGCAGTAGTAAAAATAACTGGCCGCCGGGTCCAGCTCCAGGGCGGACTGGGGCGGGATGTAGGTATGGTTTTTGTCCGCGGAGGAGGCAGCGACCCGCACGGTTCCATACTTGGCGGCCTCCTTGCAGGCCACGGTGGAGAAGTTCCCCGTAAGTGCGTAGTCCGCTCTTCCATTCTCCCCCAGCAGGTTCAGGGGAATGGCGGAAAACTGGGTGGAGGCGCCCCCCTGGAGAAAGAGAATCTCATAGTCCTCCGGGACGTTCAGGGCGCGGCGCAATTTCTCCTTGGTGGACTGAAAGATGGTGTCGAAGGCCTTGGACCGGTGGCTCATCTCCATGACCGACATACCGGAGCCTTGGTAATTGACAATCTCCCGCCCTGCCCGCTCCAGGGCGGAGAGGGGGAGCATAGAGGGGCCTGCCGCGAAGTTAAAAACACGATGCTCCATCATGGGACCTTCTTTCTTCTTTGATTTAGTGCGGTAAATTTTATTACCGCTATTATAGTCGGGTCCGCCCCCACTGTCAATGGCGGCAGGAAAATTCGGGCCACGCCCGGGAAGAGGATTGCAATTTTTGATGGTCTCGCACAAAAAATGTTTCCATTTTCGATATTTTATGCTATACTTTATCCAATTGAGATTCATTCATTCAGTAGAGGAGAGAACCAGCATGACGTTAAAGGATATTCGTGACCTGCTCCACGCCCAAGTGCTCTGCGGCGAGGAATTTCTGGACCGTGAGGCAAAGTCGGCCTGCGCCAGCGACTTTATGAGCGATGCCCTGGCCTATGTGAAGGATCAGGCCGTCCTCCTCACCGGCATGGTCAACCCCCAGGTTGTCCGTACCGCCGAGATGCTGGACATGCAGTGCATTGTCTTTGTCCGTGGCAAGCAGCCCGGAGAGGACATCCTGGCACTTGCCCGGGAGCGTGATATTGTGGTCATGTGCTGTGACATCCGTATGTTCATCGCCTGTGGTCTGCTCTACAGCCACGGCCTGGCGGGGGAATGAGCCCATGGACCCAATCAGACTGAAATATAACGTGGATGCCGGGGACCTGAGCCGGGCCGGAGAGGCCTCCAGCAAGATGAAGATGTCACTGCGAAAGCTTGGCATCCCTCCCGAGACCATCCGGCGGGCCTCCATCTGTATGTACGAGGGAGAAATCAACATGGTCATCCACGCCAACGGCGGTACCGCCACCGTGGTGGTGACCATGGACGAAATCACCATCCGCCTGGCCGATAGCGGTCCCGGCATCCCCGACCTGGAGAAAGCCATGAGCGCCGGCTGGACCACCGCCGGGGACACCGCACGGGGCCTGGGCTTCGGGGCGGGCATGGGCCTGCCCAACATGAAGCGCTACTCCGATGAAATGCACATTGACACCACTGTGGGTGTGGGCACCACCGTCACCATGAAGATCAAGGTCTCCTAACCATTTTCACATTTGAAAGGAGGGACAGCCCATGAAAAAGCACTCCGTCTCCATGCAGGCCCAAAAATGCCGGGGCTGTACCGCCTGCATCAAAACCTGCCCCACCGATGCCATCCGGGTCCGTGGCCGTAAGGCCACCCTTCTGCCCGACCGGTGCATCGACTGTGGAAAATGCGTCCGGATTTGCCCGCACAATGCCATCCACCCAGCGGGGGACCCCCTGGAGAAGATGGACCAGTTCCGTTACAAAGTGGCCCTTCCCGAGCCCGCCCTCTTCGGCCAGTTCCACAACCTGGATGACCCCAACATTGTCATTGGGGCCTTGCTGAAAATGGGCTTTGACGATGTGTTCGAGGTGGCTGCCGCCGCCGAGCTTCTCTCCGACCTGGCCCGGCGGGACCTTCCCTCCGGTCGGCCCCTCCCCCGCATCACCTCTGCCTGTCCCACCGTCCTGCGCATCATTCGGATGCGCTTCCCCCGGCTCATCCCCCACATCGAGCCGGTGGTCCTCCCCATGGAGCTGGCCGCCGAGCTGGCCCGGGAGGAGGCGGCGAAAAAGACAGGCCTGCCCCCCCAGGAGATCGGCGTGTTTGCCATCGTCCCCTGCCCGGCCAAAATCACCACCGCCCACGCTCCTATGGCCATGGAGAAGCCGGTCATCGACGGGGCCTTCGCCATCAACGACGTGTATCTGCGCCTGCTGGGCCCCATGAAGGAGATTGCAGAAGCGCCTCCCCAGCTCTCCCGCACCGGGGCCCTGGGCCTGACCTGGGGCTATTGCGGCGGGGAATCCGCCGCCCGGCTTGAGCGGAACTACGTGGCGGTGGACGGCATCGACAACGTGATTCGGATGCTGGAGGAGATCGAGGACGGCCGCCTGCCCGACGCTGATTTCGTGGAGCTCACCGCCTGCGTCCAGGGATGCGTAGGGGGCTGTCTCAACGTGGAGAACCCCTACGCTGCCAAGATGCGGCTGGCCCACCTGGCCGCCAAGCTCCCCCCAAAGCGGAACACCCTGGCCTTCTCCCCCGCCGCCCGGCGGAAGGCCACCTTCCAGCAGACCCTGGATTACATCCCGGCCTTCCGGCTGGACACCGACCGGGGAGCCGCCATGGAAAAGCTATTCAAGATCGACCAGCTGGCCGAGTCTCTGCCCGGGCTGGACTGCTCCTCCTGTGGTGCCCCCTCCTGCCGGGCGCTGGCCGAGGATGTGGTCCTGGGCCGAGCCAGCCTGGACGACTGTATCTTCAAGGTAAGGGAGCGGATGCGCTCGGTCTCGGAGGACCCGGACAGCTATCTGCCCGCCCCCTTCCGAAGGAAAAATTCCACACCGCCTGCGGAGGAAGAAGGAGAGTCCCTATGACCGTTTCGGAACTGCAAGAAAGGCTGGCCCTCACCGTCTTTACCCTCCCCGATCCGGAGCGGGAGGTGGTCGGCGGCTACGCCGGGGACCTTTTGTCCTGGGTCATGGGCAACGCCCGGCAAGGCCACGTCTGGCTTACCATCATGTCCAGCGTGAACGTCTGCGCCGTGGCCGTCCTTACCGACGTGGCCTGCGTCCTTCTCACCGAGGGGGTCGTCCCCGACGGCGACCTGCTGGCCCGGGCCGCGGCCCAGGGGATCAACCTGCTGGGGACCGGCGGGACCACCTTTGACACCGCCGCCGCCCTTCATGCGCTACTATGAAATTACATTACGACTTGCATCTTCATTCCTGTTTGTCCCCCTGTGGGGATGAGGACATGACCCCGGCCAATCTGACGGGAATGTGCATCCTCGCAGGGCTGGACGTGGTGGCCCTCACCGACCACAACACCTGCGGTAACTGCCGCTCCTTTCTCACCGCTGCCCAAGGCCGCGGACTGGTGGCCATCCCCGGGATGGAACTGACCACGGCGGAGGAAATCCACATCCTCTGCCTCTTCCCCGACATCAACAAGGCGGAGGCCTTCTCGGTCTATGTCCACGCCTGCCTGCCTCCCATCCCCAACCGCCCCGCCGTGTTCGGTCCCCAGATCCTCATGGGCCCCGGGGACGAGAAATGGGGGGAGGAGCTGACGCTGCTGGCCTCTGCCTCCAGCATCGGCGTGTACGAGGTCTGTCCTCTGGTGGAGCGGTTCGGCGGAGTCTGTTTCCCCGCCCACATCGACCGGCCCTCCTACTCCCTGCTCTCCCAGCTGGGTCTGTGGGATCCGGGTCTCCCCTTTCCCTTGGCCGAGGTTTCGGCCCACTGTCCCACGGATTTTTTCAAGAGGCCGGACCTGAATGGGGTGCCCCTCATCACCGACTCTGATGCCCACTTCCTCGCCGGAATCCCGGATGCCCGCCAGGTCATGGAGGTGCCCGAGCGCACCCCCCAGGCCGTGCTGGATTGGCTCCGCCGGGGCGGAAGCTGACATATCAAACGGCGACACCTACCAAAAGGAGGAAACAAAGATGCCCAACTGCAAAACCGTCGTTCCCTACCGTGGCACCAAGGAACAGGAGGACAAGCTCCGGGCCGTCATCGCCCAGCATAAGGGCCAGCCCGGTGCCACCATGCCCGTGCTCCAGGCCGCGCAGGAGATTTTCGGCTATCTCCCCGAAGAGGTCCAGATTATGATTGCCGAAGGCTTGGAGATCCCCCTGTCCGAGATCTACGGCGTTGTGTCCTTTTACGCCCAGTTCACCCTCAACCCCAAGGGCCAGCACCAGATCTCGGTCTGCCTGGGCACCGCCTGCTATGTCAAGGGTGCCGGCGACATTCTGGAGGAACTGGAGCGCCAGCTCGGTATCAAGTCCGGCTCGGTGACCCCCGACGGCAAGTTCTCCCTGGATGCCTGCCGGTGCATCGGTGCCTGCGGCCTGGCCCCCGTCATGACCATCGGCAACGACGTATACGGCCGTCTGACCAAGAACCAGATCGGCCCCATCCTGGACAAGTACAGATAAGTGAAAGAGCTGTCTCTCCACCTGCTGGACATCGCCCAGAACTCGGTGACGGCGGGCGCCACCGAGCTGGAGCTCTCCCTGGTGGAACATGGCGGGGTGCTCACCATGACAGTGGCCGACAACGGCAAGGGCATGACGGCGGAGTTTCTCGCCAACGTCATGGACCCCTTCACCACCACCCGTACCACCCGCAAGGTGGGAATGGGCATCCCCCTCTTCCGCATGGCCGCCGAGCTGACCGGCGGCACCCTCACTATTCAGAGTGCGCCCGGTGTGGGGACCACCACCTCCGCCACCTTCCACACCAACCATATTGATTGTCCCCCCATGGGGGATCTGGCCGGGACCCTGGCCCTTTTTTTACAGGGGGCACCCGAGGCCATGGAAACCCGCTTTTTCCATGAGACCGACAGGGGCCGGTTTGAATTGGACACCAGAGAACTCCGGAGTTTGCTGGAGGGGGTCCCCCTCTCCACCCCGGAGGTGGCCCTGTGGCTCCGGGATTACATCGGGGAAAACGAGGCCGCGCTTACATCTTGAGAAGGAGATTTCGCCTATGAAAAGCATGGAAGAACTCAGGGCCATCCGCGAAAAGATGCAGAAACAAATGAACATCCGCCAGGATGACCCCAACGCCATCCGGGTGGTGGTTGGCATGGCCACCTGCGGCATCGCCGCCGGTGCCAAGCCCGTCCTTACCGCTTTCCTGGAGCAGGTCCGGCTCCACAACCTGAAGAACGTCACCGTCTCCCAGACCGGGTGCATCGGCATCTGTCAGCTGGAGCCCATTGTGGAGGTCTACGTCCCCGGGGAAGAGAAGGTGACCTATGTGAAGATGAAGTCCGAGATGGTGCCCAAGATCGTCCAGAGCCATCTGGTCAATCACACCCCGGTGACCGAGTATACCATCGGGGCCGCAGAATAAGGGAGGGGAAGAAACAATGAGTACTCTGGTTCGCTCCCATATCATGGTCTGCGCCGGCACCGGCTGTTCCTCCTCCAACTCCCCCGCCATCATCGAGGCCTTTGAGAACCAGCTTTTGGCCCATCATCTGGAGGAAGAGGTCAAGGTCGTCCGCACCGGTTGCTTCGGCCTGTGCGCCATGGGGCCTGTGGTTCTAATCTACCCCGAGGGGGCCTTCTACACCCACGTCTCCCCTGCCGATGTGCCCGAGATCGTGGAGGAGCATATCATCAAGGGTCGCATCGTCCAGCGTCTTCTCCACCGGGAGGGTTCTCAGAAGAACACCGTCTCCTCCCTGACCGAGACCCAGTTCTATAAGCCCCAGGTCCGTATCGCCCTGCGCAACTGCGGCGTGATTGACCCCGAGAACATCGAGGAGTACATTGCCAACGACGGCTACACCGCCCTGGGCAACATTTTGACCAACAGGCAGGACCCCCAGGCCGTCATCGACGTCATCAAGGCCTCCGGCCTCCGGGGCCGGGGCGGAGCCGGCTTCCCCTCCGGCCTGAAGTGGCAGTTCACCAAAGACGCCGTCAGCGAGGACGGTATCAAGTATGTGGCCTGTAACGCCGACGAGGGCGATCCAGGTGCCTTCATGGACCGCTCGGTACTGGAGGGCGACCCTCATTCCGTGCTGGAGGCCATGACCATCGCCGGCTATACCGTTGGGGCCCACATCGGTTACATCTACGTCCGGGCAGAGTACCCCATCGCGGTCCACCGCCTCCAGGTGGCCATCAATCAGGCCCACGAGTACGGCCTGCTGGGCGAGAACATCTTCGACTCCGGCTTTGACTTCGATATTGAACTCCGCCTGGGTGCCGGTGCCTTCGTCTACGGCGAGGAGACCGCTCTCATGACGAGCATCGAAG
>JAHHSF010000003.1 GCA_020025375.1 Oscillospiraceae bacterium
GCACCGGCAAACAGGGCGATGACGGGAATCGTGGCACCACAGGGCATAAAGGGGGTCAGCATAGCGGTGGCCCGGCGCTCACGCTCGTTGCGGATGGTGCGGCTGGCCATGATGCCGGGGATGGCACAGCCGGTGCCGATGACGAAGGGGATCACTGACTTGCCGGTGAGGCCCACCTTCTTGAAGATGGGGTCCAGCACCACGGAGACACGGGACATATAGCCGCAGTCCTCCAGCAGAGCAATGAGGAAATACATGATCATCACCAGAGGCAGGAAGCCAACCACAGCGCCCACGCCGCCAACGATGCCGTCTGCCAGCAGAGCAGTCAGCAGCGGATTGGCATCGGCCAGGGAGTCAGCCACAAAGCCCTGGAAGGTCTCGATCCACCCCACAAGGGTGTCCGCAATCAGCGGGCCTACCCAGGCTTGCGAGATCTCGAACACCAGGAACATCACGACCGCAAAAATGGGAATACCCAGGAACTTGTTGGTCAGCACAGCGTCGATGGCGTCGCTGACACCCTTCTCCTTGGTGAGAACCTTCCGCTTTTCCACCTGGGACACCAACTGGTTCACAAAGGTGAAGCGCTTGCGGTCCGCATCCTCTACGACCTTCTTGTTGGTCAGGTCAATGTCACCCTGGGAGTAAGGGGCTTTCTGTGTCTTTCCGTTCAGCCCGACAGCAGCGTCTACCACTGCCTTCAGTCCCTCGGCAGAGGTGGACACGGTTTCGAGCACCGGGCAGCCCAGCTTGGCGGAGAGGGTGGCAGTGTCAATGATGGTCTGCTTTTTGGCGTTAATATCACTCTTGTTCAGAGCGACCACAACCGGAATGCCCAGCTCCAGCAGCTGGGTGGTGAAAAACAGGCTGCGGCTGAGATTGGTGGCGTCCACGATGTTAATGATGGCATCCGGATGCTCATGCCGCACATAGGAGCTGGTGATGCTCTCCTCAGAGGTAAAGGGCGACATGGAGTAGGCACCGGGCAGATCCACTGCGATCAGATCTTCGGTCCCACTGTAATAGACCTTCTTGATGGGGTGTTCCTTTTTCTCCACCGTCACGCCGGCCCAGTTGCCCACCTTTTCGTTCCGCCCGGTGAGGGCGTTGTACATGGTGGTCTTGCCGGAGTTCGGGTTGCCTGTCAAGGCAATACGCATGGGTAGTTCCTCCTCTTTTTGCTATTCTCTCTATTACAACACACAGCGGTTGTCGTTGGCTAACCGATATGTGCAGTAAGCACATATAAATTTTTAGAAACAGGGGGGAGGCAAACTTAAATCAGAATTGCCTCCGCCAGTTGATTGTCAATAGTATAGCGGCCGTCTTTAATGGAAACGACACAGCCGCCTTTCAAGTGGGCGACTACCGTGATCGGCTCCCCTTCGTAGCACCCAAGGGAAAATAAAAACGCATTCAGCTCTTCGTCGTCTGTATCGATTCGCTGGATTTTGTACTCCGTTCCTTCCACGGCTTCTTTCAAAGTCATATTCTTCACCTGTCTACAAAAATGATAGTTTTAGTTAGCGTATAACAACCGGAACCCATTAAAAAAAGTTAGACAACACTAACCACTGCATTGCCAATAATATATCACCTGTACGCCTTTGTCAAGACCAAATTCAAAATTATACGCAACCGTGTAAATCAGGAAAAAAGATAATCAAATTGAAACTTACTGGTTTTCTGTGGTATAATGAAAAAAACCAATGCCGCCGGAGGTAGCCATGTCGATTCATGAGTCTGGCCAGATGTATCTGGAAACGATTTATATTCTCTCCCAAAATAAAAGCTATGTGCGTGCCATTGATGTCGGAGAGCAGTTGGGATATTCCAAGCCCAGTGTCAGCAGGGCAATGTCTATTCTGAAGAAAGACGGATATGTTCTGGTGGACGCAGACGGCGCGATCACTTTAACAGAAAGTGGCATGGAAATTGCGCGAACTATGTATACCCGCCATACTGTCTTATCGGAAATGCTGATGCGATTGGGTGTGGATGAGAAAACAGCGACGGAAGATGCCTGCCGAATCGAGCATGTCATCAGTGAAAAGTCATTTTTAGCCATACAAAAGCATTTGGAGTGGAGTGTTACACAGCACATAGAGGGTATGAAACCCAGTGCGGAGTAAACGGTGTTGGGTGCTGCACAGAAAACAAAATCTCCTATTTTGATCTCGCGATTCTCCGAGGGATACGGCCGGTATGGTATGTGCCATGCCGGCCGTATCGCTTGCAAGGGGAAGAGCGGTGTTTTTAACTTCTTTGGCAAGATTTTATATAGGGAGTATCCGTAGTTTACAAAGAGTTTGTCCTCCGGCGATCTTGCTCAGCCCAAAGAAGCGCCCAGGTTGCGGCACGCCGCCAGACCGTCATCATCCGGAGTCTCGTTGCAGATCACGCTGTCGCAGGCCAGGTTGGCGCCGTCATCGTTGCAGCGGGCTTCCCAGCTGCGCATCCACTCGCCGTCACCCCATCCGTAGGAGCCGAACAGAGCAATGTTCTTTCCGCTCAAGAGGTTTTCACAGGCGGCAAACATCGGCTCAAATTCCATTTCCTCCAACTGCTCAGCGCCCATAGAGGGGCAACCGAACGCAATGGCATCAAAGCTGCCTACCTGATCTGCCGAAAATTCAGAGGCGGTCAGAAGAGAAACCTCGGCGCCCTTCTCCTTGGCACCTTCCGCCACCGCCATGGCCATGGCCTCGGTGTTACCCGTGCCGCTCCAATACACAACTGCGACTTTACTCATAAAATAAAACAACCTTTCTTTTCTGAATGTAAAAACATCAACCGGCCACAGTGAGCCGTTCGATGGATTTCCCTTGCTGCCACTGTTCGGAATAGATCTTACTGCACACATCGTACTGTTTGAATCTATGTTTGGCCGCTGTCTCATCTCCATAGACTTTCCAGCACCCTACACACTTGTGGTTGCAGGCTCCATTTTGGATAAAACCTAACACATCTTCTGGTGGATAGCTTAAAAACAGCCCGATCTCATGAGGAAATTCTTCTTCCGAGCGAAGGCGATGTATCAAATGAACCACACAGCCGTCTGGGTTTTCTGGTGTATATCCGTACTTCAGAAGAAGTGCTCTGGCACACTGATCGGCTAAGTCACACTCCAGCGAATGGGGGCGATAAACATAAATCAAGGCGCGTCCCCTGAGGACTCTGAGCGGCAAAACTCGAATTCCTTTCGGAACCAGCTTTTTGTTCAAGCGGCACAATTCTTCTGTCAAGTCCGTTTGGGAGGTGCAGGGACAAGAGAACAGATTTCCTGTCTTGATCCCTGCCAGTGTAGGAGAACAATGGCGAACCAATAAATCCTCTGACATGGCAACGGTCTCCTTCCCCGATAAAGAATGGTTTTTCTGAGCAATGCGTACCGCCCAAGAGTTAGCCATTACTAACCGCTGGTCAAAAAAATTTTCTTCTGGTGGTTAGTTATTGCTAACTGCTTGATGCGATTATATAGCACCAAAATGAATTTGTCAAGAGAAATAGCGGCCGCGGCCAGCCAGCAGACGGAACCAATATATTTTTTCATAATCGACTCCTTTTAGTGGATGAAAACTTGACTGCGGGCGGCATAAGAGAGGCGCTGTCGGCATTAAAAAGAAGATGATCTAACCTTCTGTGGAAGGGCTCTCATTGAGGCATACAAATTCCCCTGCCTCAGGGCCTTCTTCCAATACAGTGAAAGAAACGCCATCATCATTTAATCTTAATTTGTACCCATATACGGCTTCTTTTCCATCATAAGCATATTGATACCCTGAGATAAAAACAAGCGGGTCGCTTGTAATAAAGCCACCGGAAGTCAATAAAATCTCATATTGAGAGATGTTTTTTTCTGAAAGCATGGATGTAAAAAGCTGGCTTGTGTACGCCTCGGCTTCGATGCTTACATCAAAGACTTTCAGTAGAGCGATGTCTGTCTCACTGCTTGGACTTACAGAGGGTGCGGCGTTGCTGTTGCATCCAGCAAGGATAGACGAAAAGGCTGCAGCGATAAGGAATAAAATGATTTTCTGTTTCATAGCGGAAGATCTCCTCCGTTTTCTGTGGAAATGTGAATTTGTACCTCACGGCGCGCGGCCTTGCGAGCAAGTTTTTTAATTTTCTGACACCCAAACACAACTGCCGTACAAAACAGCAAAGCAATCAAACTATGTTCCAAAGACTGCACATTGATACCCCCTTAACACATTCTGCGATGTCACTCCTATCCCAATGGAATTAAGACCTATGGCGACGGGATGATCAGTAAATTGGCTGCTATTCAAAATTACGATGATATCGGTCCATCACTGTCCTGCATTTCCTGGCTGCTCACTGGATTGCAAGCCCTGCAGTGGAATTTTTCGGGCAATCAGGCAGCAGAGCGGCGCAGATTTGCTGCCAAAAAGCTGGTGGCATACAATGGTATATCTGTGCTCGGACAGGTATGCCATAAGTTCCCCTGCGTTCCATGGATGATAGACGCGAAATCCGGATAAGCCCATCATCCAGAGCCGAAATCTGGCCCAACGGCCTTTGCCCCGGATGAAGGTAGGGGCAAAAAGGAACCCGCCTGGTTTTAGTACCCGCCAGGCTTCAGACAGGGCCTTTTCCGGCTGCGGCATAATATGGAGCGCATTGGAAATCACCACCGCATCAAAGCTCTCTGGTCCATAGGGCAGCTTTGTGGCATCCTGGACCGAGAAATGCAGACGCGACGTGTGGCTCTGCTTTTTTGCCTGCTTTACCATTTCAGGGGAGAAATCAGTGGCCTCCCAGCTGCGGACATACGGTGATAAGGGAACCGATAACTGTCCTGTACCGCAGGCAAGTTCCAGTACATCCATATCACGCTGCAGGAAAGGACGGATCGCTTTGCGGATCTGCATGTACGTTCTCTCCGAGTGACGCATAAAACCAGAATAGTATTTTGAACATCGGTCCCAGAATCGTTTGTTATCCATAAAAAGGCACCCTCCATTTCGGTTAGTGAAGGCTAACTGTATATTACTACAAAATAACTGACAATGCAAGGCAATGCATATATGATGCTATTTTGATTTGCAAATTATTTGCAATTCTTCGGAGGCGTGCGGATGAAAAAGCATGATACCCGTCAGCAGGGAGGCCTGTTACCAGTATGTCGGCGCTGGATGGGTTTGAACTGGATGTTCTCCAGACGGTCCTGTACGGCATTTGCCGGAGCTGCCATCGCACAGGAAACCGTTGACATACCATGTTGAGAGTGATAAAATCAACGTAGTTAGCTATAACTAACCGAAACAAAAAGGAGGTATACTTTGGACTATACTGTTTTGCTTGCTTTTTTCCTGACGCTGCTGGCCGGCCTCAGCACCGGGATCGGCAGCTGCATCGCCTTTCTTTGCCGGCACACCAACCGAAAATTTTTGTCGGTTTCCCTGGGCTTTTCCGCCGGTGTCATGATCTATGTCTCTATGATCGAGATATTTTTCAAAGCACAGGATGCGTTGATTGCCGAAATGGGCACTCGACCAGGCAGCTGGGCGACGGTTGCGGCGTTTTTCGGTGGTATGCTGGTGATTGCTGTCATTGATAAGCTGATCCCATCCGCGGAGAATCCCCACGAAGTAAAGCTCATGGAGGACGCGGAGAAGGGCGCTCCGCAGCCGGGGCGATTGATGCGCATGGGTGTCTTTACGGCGCTGGCCATTGCCATACATAACTTTCCGGAGGGGCTCGCCACCTTTGTATCGGCTTTGCAGGAACCTGGGGTGGCCATGCCCATTGTAGTGGCCATCGCGATCCACAATATCCCGGAGGGTATTGCGGTGTCTGTGCCCATCTATCAGGCCACGGGTTCACGGCGAAAAGCTTTTTGCTATTCCTTCCTCTCTGGATTGGCAGAGCCGTTGGGCGCACTGCTTGGCTGGTTGATTTTGCGCCCTGTGATGAGCGAAACCGTGTTTGGAGTGCTGTTTGCCGGAGTAGCCGGCATTATGGTGTTTATCTCCTTTGACGAACTGCTCCCGGCTGCCCGGGAATACGGGGAGCACCATCTGTCCATCTACGGCCTTATTTCCGGTATGGTGGTTATGGCAATCAGCCTCTTGCTCTTTTTGTAAGCCCAAAATTTTAGGTATTTCTCAAGAAGGAGAGGCCGGCATACCGGTCCTCTCCTTTTGACTTGTGTCAAGAAAAATGTTACCAGAAAAATTGATCGCAAGCCGGAAATGCGGTATCTGGCGTATATCTCTTGTTGGGTATCCCTTTGGGCATAGTAAAGCACCCCTTATGTTAGAAGTATCTCTTACTGTCTAACATAAGGGGTGCAGTTCAAAATCCCTTGCCTGTTTTTTGTACTTATTTTTTGGCCAGCTTCCCGGCGGGCTTTTTCTCCGCCAGTGGGGCGGGCTTCTTTTCCACCAGCGGAGCCGCTTTCTTTTCCACCAAGGCGGTGGGGGTCTTGGCCTGCCCAGCCTTTTTCACGGTCTTTTTAACGGGGGCTTTCTTGGCGGCGGGGGAAATGACCCACTGCTGGTTCTCGCCGTCCACATCGGTCCAGAGCTGGAGCCGGGCGCCGTTCACGGCGGCCATGCCAACCACGTCTAGGCACTTGCCCGCGTTCTTCAGCTTATAGACACCCTCGCCCAAGCTCTCGGCGGTCCAGAGCTGGTTGGCGCCCCCCAGGTACTCCCACTGGTGGACCCAGGAGCCGTCCTCGGTGCCGCCGTCGATGACATCCAGACACTTACCGGAGGGCTTGGAGAGAATCTGCCACAGACCATCCCCAACCTCCTTGAACTTCCAGAGCTGGCCCTCGGCCCCGGTGGGGGCCCAGAGCTGGACCACGGCGCCGTTTTCCGTGCCGCCATTGGCCACTTCCAAGAGCAGGCCACCCTTGGTGGCGATGGTATATGTGGTCCGTGCGCTAAATTCTTTTTTCATGTTTCAAACACCTCTCTATGGAAATATATACCAAGTTTTTGGTTTCGTCAAGGGGAAACCCCAAAATTTTCCTTTTTGCGAAAGAAAGGGGCGCCTTCCGAGCCGGGAGGACCTCAATCTTATATCCTCCTTTTTGCTTATCCAAAAATATTTCATATAGAGTATTGCAGGGTGTCAAAAAAGTCAGGGGCGTTTTCTTAAAACGCCAAGCCCGCTCCCCGGTTGGCCACGAGGAGCATATTCATTTTCTGCCACTGCTGAAGCTCCTGCTTACTGAACAGGAGCCGTTCCTTGAAGGCCTCGCTATGCTCCTGCGGCGTGAGGGTGACCAGACACTTGAAGGCGCAGGGCATAAGGTCTGCGCTGGAGATGCCGCAAAGGAGGCCGTCGGTGGAGTCCCGGATTTCCAGGGGGTTATAGATGTAGAGCAGGTCCTCCTCCAGGGCATTGCACTGGTTCACAAAGGAGAAGCGGATAAGCATATCGCTGTATACCACCTGGCCGGTATAATAGACCTCGCTCCGCCATCCCTCCGCCGTTACCGCGCTGATGGAGAGGGAGGCCTCGTAGGTTCCCGGCTTGGTCTTGGATTCATACACGTCGATGATGCCGTCCTTGAGACGCTGGTAACGGCCGTCGTAAAAATAGAAGTAGAGTCGCCGGGCGTGGAAAAAGGGACTGCGCCGCCCCAGGTCAGAAGGGATGGGGGAGGGTGCGGGTGCGGGCTCCGGGGGCCAAACGTCTAAAAGCTGGTTGGGGCTGACCTGGAGGACGGAGGCGATGTCAAAAAGGGTCTCCACATCCAGGGTGATCTCCCCGGTTTCATATTTGCTCACGCTGGCCCGGCTCTTGTGAATCGGGTCGGCCAACTGCTGAAGGGTGAGGCCGCGTTCCTTGCGGTACATGCGGATGCGCCCGCCCACGTGGGTACTGATGGAATTCATGGAGACCTCCTGAGTTTCGTATAAATATGCTTTTGCGGGGAAGAGGGTTTATGGTTCCTTTATCATACCGCATCCACTCTGAAAATTCTACCCTTAATAAACTTTTTGCACTAAAAAATTTCTTGTAAAGAAATTCTTGCTTTTTGCGTTTTGCGGACAAGGGGACTATACTGTACAAAGTTCGAGCCGCGGACACGGCGAAAAGTGAGGAATGGGAATCATGGAGAAAAAGAAAAAAAGCAGCTTTAGCAATTCGTTGGGGTTCGTTCTGGCGGCGGCGGGAAGCGCCGTGGGCGTGGGCAATATCTGGCGCTTTCCCTACCTGGTGGCCCAGGACGGCGGCGGACTGTTTCTCATCGTCTACCTGATCCTGGTCATGACCTTCGGCTTTACCCTGCTCACCACCGACGTGGCCATCGGCCGCCGGACCCATGAACATGCCCTCCGGGCCTTTGGGGCCATGGATAAGCACTGGGGCTTTCTGGGCTGGATCACCTTCCTGGTGCCCGCCATGATCATGACCTACTACACCGTCATCGGCGGCTGGGTCACCAAGTATTTCGTCACCTACCTCACCGGGAGTGGCTCCCAGGCGGCCCAGGACGGCTATTTCAACTCCTTTATCACCGCCCCTGTGGCCCCCGTGGTCTTCATGCTGATCTTCCTGGCGGCCACCGCCTTTATTGTTTATCGTGGCGTGGAGAAAGGGATCGAGAAGTTTTCCCGCATTGTCATGCCGGGTCTTTTCCTGCTTATCATCGGCATCGCCGTATTCTCCCTGACTCTGCGTGTCTCAGATGGGGAGAACGTCCGCACCGGCCTCCAGGGCCTGGCGGTCTATCTCATCCCAAACATGGAGGGCGTTACCCCCAGCCGGTTCCTGGGGATCCTGCTGGATGCCATGAGCCAGATTTTCTTTTCCCTCAGCGTGTCCATGGGCATTATGATTACCTACGGCTCCTATGTGAAGAAGGATGTGGACTTGGGCAAGAGCCTGGGCCGCATAGAGTTCTTCGATACCTTCGTGGCTTTCCTGGCCGGTATGATGATCATTCCCGCCGTGTACGTCTTTTCCGGCACCGAGGGTATGTCCGCCGGTCCCGGCCTCATGTTTGTTTCCCTGCCCAAGGTCTTTGACGCTATGGGTCCCGTGGGGACCATTGTTGGTCTGGCTTTCTTCCTCATGGTCATCTTCGCCACCCTCACCTCCTGCGTCTCCATCATGGAGACCCTGGTGGCCAACTGCATGGAGGTATTCCGCTGGGACCGGAAGAAGATGTGCCTGGTCATCACTGTGCTGGCCGCCGTGGGTGCCGTGGTCATCTGCATGGGCTACAACGTGTTTTACTTCGAGGTCACCCTTCCCACCGGAAAGGCAGGGCAACAGCTCCTGGACGTGGTGGACTACATCAGCAACAGCTTCCTCATGCCCGCCATCAGCCTGCTCACCTGTATCTTCGTGGGCTGGGTGATGAAGCCCAAGTGGATTATTGAAGAGATGGAGGCCAGCGGCCACACCTTTACTCGGAAAGGGCTGTACACCGTGATGATTCGCTACGTCACCCCGGTGATGATGCTCATCCTTTTTCTCCAGTCCGCCGGCGTGTTCAATCTGGTCAAAAGCTGGTTTGGGAAATGAAGAGGGTGTTGCCTTAGGTGTCCCACTCAGGATGCAATCAACCGCACATAAAAACATCCTGCCCGATGAAAATACCGGGCAGGATGTTTTGTTTTCGGCCGCACCCATTTAACCATCCAGTTTTTAACTATTTTAAGGGGCCAGACAGCAAGAAGCGCCCTCCGGAAACGGAGGGCGCTTCTTTCCTTTACCGCAAGACCAGCTCACCCTTTTCTGCGTCCACCGTGACGGTGGAGTTGGGGGCGATCTCGTCGGCGATGAGTTTCCGGGAGAGGAGGGTCTCCACGGTGTGCTGGAGGTACCGGCGCAGGGGCCGGGCACCATAGAGGGGATCATAGGCGGCCGCCAGAATCGCGTCCTTAGCCTCCTGGGTACAGGTGATGGTCAGCTCCTTGTCCGCCAGGCGGCGGTTCAGATCGGCCAGAAGCAGGTCAATGATGTGGCCCACGTTCTCCTTCGTCAGCGGCTTGTAGAAAACGATCTCGTCCAGCCGATTCAAAAACTCAGGCCGGAAGGAATGTTTCAGCAGGTCGCTTACCTGCTCACGGGCCTCCTCGGTAATTTCGCCATCGGCGTCGATGCCGTCCAGGAGGTACTGGGAACCCAGATTGGAGGTCAGGATAATAATGGTGTTCTTGAAGTCCACCGTCCGGCCCTGGCTGTCGGTAATTCGGCCGTCGTCCAGGACCTGGAGAAGGATGTTGAACACATCGGGGTGAGCCTTTTCCACCTCGTCGAAGAGGATGACGGAGTAGGGCTGGCGGCGGACCGCCTCGGTGAGCTGGCCGCCCTCCTCATAGCCCACGTATCCGGGAGGGGCGCCGATGAGACGGCTCACGGCGAACTTCTCCATATACTCGCTCATATCGATTCGCACCAGGTTCTTCTCGCTGTCGAAGAGGGCCTCGGCCAAGGCCTTGGCCAGCTCGGTCTTGCCCACGCCGGTGGGACCCAGGAAGAGGAAGGAGCCGATGGGCTTATTGGGGTCCGCGATGCCCGCCCGGCTTCTCAGAATGGCCTCGCTGACAAGGCGGACGGCCTCGTTCTGGCCCACCACTCGCTTGTGGAGGATGTCCTCCAGGTGGAGGAGCTTCTCCCGTTCGCCTTCCATGAGGCGGCTCACGGGGATGCCGGTCCAACGCTGGATGATGCGGGCGATCTCTTCCTCGGTGACCTTGTCCCGAAGCAGGCCGGCGGTCTTTTTCTCCCCCGCCTTGGTCTCTTCGGCGGCCAGGGCCTTCTGCAGTTCAGGAATCTTGCCGTACTGAAGCTGGGCGGCCTTTTCCAAGTCGTAATCCCGCTGGGCCTTCTCCAGGTCGGCGTTGGCGGTCTCCAGCTCCTCCCGGAGCTTCTGGACCTTACCGATGGCGTTCTTCTCGTTGTCCCACTGGGCCTTCTTGGCCTTGAACTCCTCCCGCATCTCGGCCAGCTCCTTCTGAATGTCAGAAAGATGCTCTTGGGAGAGCTTGTCAGTCTCCTTCTTCAGGGCGGCCTCCTCGATCTCGTGCTGGATGATCTTCCGTGAGATGACGTCCAGCTCGGTGGGCATCGAGTCCATCTCGGTGCGGATGAGGGCACAGGCCTCGTCCACCAAGTCGATGGCCTTGTCGGGAAGGAATCGGTCGGTGATATAGCGGTTTGAGAGGGTAGCGGCAGCAATGATGGCCCCGTCGGTAATCTTCACCCCGTGGAAGACCTCGTACCGCTCCTTCAGGCCACGGAGGATGGCGATGGTGTCCTCCAGGGTGGGCTCGTTCACCATGACGGGCTGGAACCGCCTCTCCAGAGCCGCGTCCTTTTCGATATACTGGCGGTACTCGTTGAGGGTGGTGGCTCCGATGCAGTGGAGCTCGCCCCGGGCCAGCATGGGCTTGAGGAGGTTGCCCGCATCCATGGCACCCTCGGTCTTGCCCGCCCCCACGATGGTGTGGAGCTCGTCGATAAAGAGGAGAATTCGGCCTTCGCTCTTCTTCACCTCGTTGAGGACGGCCTTCAGCCGCTCCTCAAACTCGCCACGGTACTTGGCACCCGCGATGAGACTGCCCATGTCCAGGGCAAAGATGGTCTTATCCTTCAGGGAGGCGGGCACATCCCCCTTCACAATTCGCTGGGCCAGACCCTCGGCGATGGCGGTCTTTCCCACGCCTGGCTCACCGATGAGGACGGGATTGTTCTTGCTCTTTCGGCTCAGGATGCGGATGACGTTCCGAATCTCGTCGTCCCGGCCGATGACGGGGTCCAGCTTGTTTTGCCGGGCCCGCTCCACCAGGTCAGTGCCGTACTTCTTCAGGGCCTCATAGGTCTCCTCCGGGTTGTCGCTGGTCACCCGCTGGTTGCCACGCACGGCGGCCAGGGCCTGCATGACCTTCTCCTTGGTCACACCGTAGGTCTGAAAGAGTTTTTTCAGGGCACTGTCCGCCTGGGTGAGGAGGCCCAGGAAAAGGTGCTCCACCGAGGTGTACTCGTCCTTCATGGCCACGGCCTCGCTCTCGGCGGCGTTCAGAGCCCGGTCCACCTCCTGGGAGATATACATTTTATCGGCCTGGCGGGCTCCCGAAACCTTGGGGAGCTTCTCAACCTCGGCCCCTGCCGCCGCCCGGAAGGACTCAATGGTGAGGCCCATCTTGGTCAGAAGCTGGGGGATAAGCCCATCCTCCTGAAAAACCAGGGCGCAGAGCAGGTGGGCCTGCTCCATCTGGGGATTGCCGTACTGAATGGCCAGCTCCTGGGCGCTTCGGATAGCCTCCGCAGATTTTTGGGTCAGTTTGTTGGTGTTCATAACGTTCACTCCTATCATTGAGAACTTCGTTTTCCGAGGCTTAGTATAGGCTTCCCACCCCCAAAATGCATGAACGAATTGTAAATATTAGCACTCTCTTTGTTTGAGTGCTAATCTGTGTGGGGCACACACCTCCCGGCATACAAAAAGAAAAAGGAAACTTACTTCCACAAAAAGGAATTCCCGGGAAAGAAAAACAGGAAATTTGTGCACTTCTGATTGACAATTTGTAATGTTGGCTTTATAATTTGGCTATATTAACTTAAAAAGGAGGGTCGTATGGGTATCCGTTCATAAAACAGGAAACACGAACAAGGGAGGAATTACTGTGTCGCACAAACATTTCCAAAAGTTAACCGCCACGCTTCTGTCTCTTATCATGCTGCTGGCCATGGTCCCGGCGATGGCCGCCGAACCCGCAGCTGACAGTGTGTACCTCAATGGCAACATTTATACTGTGGACGAAGATTTCTCCAAGGCCGCCGCTCTGGCTATTCGTGGCGACCGTCTCGTATATGTAGGCACTGACGAAGGTGCCCGTGCTTACATCGGTCCTGATACCAATGTTGTGGACCTGGGCGGAAAGACCGTCCTCCCCGGTCTGGTGGAGGGGCATATGCACGTCACCGGCCTGGGCAGCAGTCTCATGAATCTGGACTGCTTCTGGATGCCCAAGCAGACCATCCTGGACCAGGTGAAGGCGGCCGCTGAAAAGGCCGAGCCCGGTCAGTGGATTCAGGGTCGCGGCTGGATGAACACGGTTTGGGAGGATACCAGCTATCCCACCAAGGAGGAGCTGGATGCCGTCGCCCCCAACAATCCCGTGTTTTTGACCCGGGCCTGCGGCCACATGGGCTGGGCCAACAGCAAGGCCCTTGAGTTGGCCGGCATCACCAAGGACACTCCCAATCCCCAGGGCGGCGAGCATCTGAGAAACGCCGATGGCGAGCTGCTGGGCTGCATGACCGACACCGCCATGAGTCCCATCCGCGGTCTGATCCCCGAGCTGACCATGGAGCAGCAGAAGGAAGCCCTTCTTAAGGCCCAGGACCAGCTCTTCTCCTACGGCCTCACCTCCGCCATGGACGCCGGTAACACCGTCGAGGTCTATGAGGACGTGTTCGGCCCCCTTTATGAGTCCGGCGAGCTGAAGCTGCGGGTTTACGGAATGATTTCCCACACCGCCGCCGACAACGAGACCGCCGAATACCTGAAGGCCAACCCAATCGACCCCGAGACCTACACCCCCCTGTATAACAATCATCTCAGCCTGCGTTGCGTGAAGATGTTTGCTGACGGCTCTCTGGGTGCCCGCTCGGCCGCCATGCTGGAGGATTACTCCGATCGGGCCGGCCACATCGGCGATTATCGCTATACCCAGGAGCAGGTGAACCCCATTGTCAAGGTGGCCTATGATGCCGGCTACCAGGTGGCTACCCACGCCATCGGCGACGGCGCCAACCATCAGATGATCAACGCCTACGAGGCCGCCATCAAGAGCAATCCCCGGGAGGACCACCGCCTGCGCATCGAGCACTTCCAGATTGTCGCGCTGGAAGACATTGACCGGGCGCTGGAGCTGGGCATCCTGCCCTCCATGCAGACCACCCATGCCACCTCCGATATGCTGGTGGCCGAGGACCGGGTGGGATCCGAGCGCATCAAGGGTGCCTATGCCTGGCGCACCATCCTGGATAAGGGCGGCATCATTGCCAACGGCTCCGACGCCCCCGTGGAGCTGGTCAATCCCTACCACGGCCTGTACGCTGCTGTCACCCGTTGCAGCCGACTGGGCGCTCCCGATGGCGGCTGGTACATCAATGAGGCCATGACCCGGGAGGAGGCCCTGCGCTCCTTCACCAACTGGTCTGCCTACGCCGAGTTCAACGAGGACATCAAGGGCTCCCTGGAGGTCGGCAAGCTGGCAGACTTCGTGGTCATCGACCGGGACTTTATGACCTGCCCCGCTCAGGACATCAAAGACATCCAGGCTCTGCTCACCGTCTCTGGCGGCGAGGTGGTCTACACCCGGAACAACGCCGTCCCCACCATTATGTGGAACGGGCTTCCCCTGACCTACAACAGTGAGCTGGTTATCGATCCCGGCACCGTTTACGTTCCCCTGAACGATACCATTAACGGCATCGGCGCTGCCAAGGAGGCCGCCGGTGAGAAGGTCCGCATCACCCTGGACGGCCGCTCTGCCGAGCTTCCCGTCCGTACCGAAAACGGCGTGGACTATGTGGGCGTGCGCGCCCTCTTTGAAGGCCTTGGCCGCAACGTGACCTGGTACGGCGACAGCCAGACCGTCTCCATCGGCTGGCTCGCCTGAGCGCCGCCTTTCCCTGTTTCCTCAGCCGCCCGGTCTCAAACGAGGCCGGGCGGCTTTTGACTGTTTACTTTCCCCTCTTCTTGCATTATAATGGGGGCCAATGTGTTTTTTCTAAAGAGGGGTATCACATGAAACGAACCAATGATCTGGGGCGGGACCCCATTCTCCCCCTGGTACTGAAATTGGCCATTCCCACCATGCTGGCCCAGCTGGTGAGCGTACTCTATTCCATCGTTGATCGAATGTATATCGGCAACATCCACGGAGTAGGGGATCTGGCCCTGGCTGGGGTGGGGGTCTGCGGCCCCATCGTCACCCTGGTGGCCTCCTTCGCCTCCCTGGTGGGGTTGGGCGGCGCCCCCATCATGGCGATGCGGATGGGAGAGGACAAGACCGAGGAGGCCCACTCCATCCTGTGGAATTGCTTTGCCCTCCTCACCGGCCTGTCCCTGGCCCTCACGGTGGTCTTCCTCCTGTTGAAGGATTTCCTCCTCATGTGGTTCGGGGCCAGCCACGCCACCTTTCCCTACGCCGACCAGTATCTCACCGTCTATCTGATGGGCACCTTTTTCGCCCTTCTGTCCACCGGGATGAACAGCTTTCTCATCTGCCAGGGCTTCTCCGGCCTGGGCATGGCCACCGTCATGCTGGGGGCGGTGATGAACATTATCCTGGACCCCATTTTTATCTTCATTGTGGACCTGGGTGTGGCCGGGGCCGCCCTGGCCAGCGTCCTGTCCCAGGCCGCCTCCTGCGCCTTCGTCCTCTGGTCCCTCCTGCGGAACAAGACCCCGGTACCCCTGCGGAAGCGGCCCTTCGCCTGGCCGGTTGCGAAGCAGGCCCTCACCTTCGGCCTGTCCCCCTTCCTCATCATCGCCACCGACAGCATCCTGCTCATCATCCTCAACTCGGTCCTCCAGTGGTACGGCGGCCCCGGGGAAGGGGACGCCCTGGTCACCTGCGCCACCATTGTCCAGAGCTACTTCCTCCTCATTACCATGCCCATGGGAGGCATCACCCTGGGCTGTCAGTCCATCATCAGCTTTAACTACGGCGCAGGCCGGACCGACCGCATCCGCAAGGCCATGAAGTGCATCGTAGGGTTATGCGTCCTCTTCTGCGGCTTCATGCTCCTGATGACCCACCTGGCCTCCCCCTTCTTCGTCTCCCTCTTTACCCAGAACCAGGTCCTTGCTGCCCGAAGCGTGCGGTTTATCAAAATTTTTACCCTGGGTATCCTCTTCCTGGGAGTCCAATACCCCCTGGTGGACGAGACCACCGCCCTGGGGCAGGTGCGGGTGGCCCTCTTCTGCTCCCTCTTCCGCAAGGGGATCTTCACCGCCGGCCTCTTCCTTTTCCCCTACTTCTTCGGGGCGGAGGCCACCTTCCTGGCCGAGCCCCTGGCCGATGTCATTGCTGCCACCAACAGCACCCTCCTGTTTGCCCGGATCTTCCCCCGGACCCTGGCCTTTCGGGAGCGGGAACTTTCTGAGCAAGCTCATTCCGTGCGATAAGGACCGAGTGCGTTTCAGTAAGAAGTGTTTTCATAACAAAACGGCATAGTCGTTCCGACTATGCCGTTTTGTTATCTATTTGATTGCAGCCATCTCAAATTCACACCTGTGGGCTGCCTGTGCCGTATATCCGAAGGGCAGGAATCTGCCCACAAAAAGGCCGCCCGAGTGGAAAACACGGGCGGCTCTTTGGAAGGGGTTATTCGGGCATCGCAATCAGGCTTTCATAAGGGACCACGGTGGCCCCGGCAGGAGGCTCGGTCTGGGGTGCGGTGGTGCCATTGGTGTAGCCGCCGGTCATAGCCATGTCCATGATCGCCAGGGTGCCCAGATCCAGGGTGACCTGGGCGGTCATCTTGTTCTTGGCATCCATGCTGGTGCTCAGCTCCACGGAGGTGGCAGGAATCTGGCGGGCAGCATCGGCGGGGGTATACATACCCATCTTGAAGGCATAGCCTACCACGGCATCGTTCTTGGTGTTCAGGGTGAGGACCAGCTCTGCAGAGGCGTTGTCCTCATCCATGCGGTAGGTGCAGGTGTAGTCGTTGCCGTTCTTGACGAAGCGGTCGTCGGCAAAAATACCCGCCAGCTCCCGGGCGGCTTCCACCATCCCGGCGTAGGCGTTCACATCGTTCATATCGGTGGCCTGGAGTCCGGCCTCAATTATGGCCTGGATATAGCAGGAGTAGTCCGAATTCACCAGGGTCATGAGCTGGGCGAAGTCAATGCCGATCTGCTGGTAGGTGGCGTTCAGGTCCATGGAGTACCAGGTGTCGGGGTCTATCCCGGCGGCGGTGACAAATTCGCCACCCATATTCATGTAGCACAGGCCCGTCTCCATATCGGCCCGCAGGGCCATGTCAATGCCATCGGTAGCCAGGGTCTCAAACATGGCTTCCTCCTCGGGCGTGGCGGCGGCCTCCTGGCCCTGGGCGGCGGCGGCTTCCTGCATGGAGGCCAGCAAGTCCGTCATATCCATGGTCATATTCATGTCCATCTCCATCTTGGTGGAGCCGTCCACGGTGGCATCGGCGGAGCCGCCGATGGTCATTGGGAGGCCCAGGATGGTCGCGGAGCCGTCAAGGTTCAGGGTGCAGTCCCAAATACCCTCCTGGTACTTCATGGAGTAGTCCATAAACTTCTCCAGCCAGGTGTACTCCTTGCCCTCCTTGGCCTCGGCCAGGAGCTTGCCGGTATCCACCAGGACCACGGTGCTGTTATCCTGGTCCCAGCCCACGCCGCAACCCATGGCCTGGGCGGCGAAGCGGACGGGCACATAGGTGCGCCCACCCTCTGCGAAGGGGGCCACGTCCATGACAACCTCGGACTTGACACCGTCTTTTTCCACCAGGGCAATGTCGCCGCCCAGCGTCATCGTTACGGTGGTATTTCCTCTGTGGGCGGTGACCGTGCTGTCAGAGGCGGAATAGCTCACCTCTGCCCCCATGGCCTCAAACACGGCCCGGAAAGGGAGAAAGGTGCGCTGTTCCTTCACCTGGGGAGCGGCATCCGTAAAGGTGAGCTTGGTCCCGTCCAGCTGGACAGCGATGCCGCCCTCGTCGGCGGCAGAGGCGGAGACGGTCAGAGCCAAGGCCAGAACGCCGGCCAGGGCAAAGACGGAAAAATGCTTTTTCATTAGGAAAGGCCTCCTTATAGCGTAAGATAATGTTATTATATATTACCTATTTCTGTGAAACAAGGAGGTTGATCAAATTTCAGAAAAACTTTATTTTTCACCGGATCCCCCAAAACTTTTTTCAGGGGAAACCTTCTTGTGCCTTTTCTTGTAAAGTGGTATAATATTTCGATTCAATTCAAAAAAGGGGCGGAACAGTTATGACTTACAAAGAGGAATTTATCACTTTCATGGTGCGGTCCGGGGTGCTTACCTTCGGGGATTTTACCACCAAATCCGGGCGCAAGACCCCCTACTTCATCAACACCGGCAACTATAAGACTGGGGCTCAGGCCGCAAAGCTCGGTGACTACTACGCCGCCTGCATCCAGGAGAACCTGCCCGAGGGCATCGACTGCCTCTTCGGGCCGGCTTACAAGGGCATCCCCCTGGCGGTGGCCGCCGCCTCCAGCCTCTACCGGAACTACGGCCGGGACCTGCCCTACTGCTTCAACCGCAAGGAAGTCAAGGATCACGGCGAGGGCGGCTCCATGGTGGGCTATAGACCCCAGGACGGGGACAAGGTGGTCATCGTAGAGGACGTGGTCACCGCCGGCACCGCCGTGCGGGAGTCCCTGGCCCTCTTCCAGGCGCTGGGCAACATGAAGGTCACCTCCCTCATTGTTTCCGTGGACCGGATGGAGCGGGGCACCCGGGAGTGCTCCACCCTGGACGAACTGCGCCAGGACCACGGCATCTCCGTCTATCCCATTGTCACCGTGCAGGAAATCATTGCTTTCCTGCACAACAACCCCATTGACGGCAAAGTCTACATCGACGACGAGATGAAGGGCCGCATGGAGGCCTATTTGAAGGAATATGGGGCAAACTAATTGCCATACCGGCCACCGCCAGCGCCTGAAGGCGGAGTTCAAGGCTGGGGGCTTCCAAGGCTGGAGCGACCATAGGGTCCTGGAGTTCCTTTTGGGGTTCGCCATCCCCCAGGGGGACTTAAATCCTCTGGCCCACCGGCTCATCGACCGCTTCGGGGATCTGGCCGGAGTGTTGGACGCGCCCTTGGAGGTGCTGGTTTCCGTGCCGGGAATCGGGGAGCACACCGCCCTCTTCCTCAAGGCCCTCCCCAAGGCTGCGGGCCGCTACCTCAGCCAGATCGAGGGGACTACGGAGACGGCGGGCATGGTGCGGGACTTTTACCGCATCCTGGTGCCCTATTTTGTGGGGGCCACGCAGGAGCGGCTCTGCGCCCTCTCCCTGGACAGCCGGGGCAAGCCTCTGGGTGTGGACGTGCTGGAGGAAGGGGAGACCAGCATCGTGAAGTTCAGCCTCCGGAGGGTCTTGGCCCCCATCCTGGCCCGAAACGCCGTGGGGGTGGTGTTGGCCCACAACCATGTGGGGGCATATGCCCGGCCCTCTGACGCAGATAAGGTAGCAACCCAGAAGCTGGAGGCCCTCTTCGCCTCGGTGGGCATCACCCTGGTGGACCATCTGATCCTCTCTGGAAGCGAGGCCATCTCGTTCCGTGAGAGCGGTATGCTGGGTTCGGAAACCCTGGAAAAACAGGGTTGAAATCGCACAACCGTTCTGGTATAATCAAAGAACAAATGTTCTGGAGGGAGCACCATGCCCAGATTTGAAGTGGTCAGCGAATACCAGCCTGCCGGGGACCAGCCCCAGGCCATCGAGGCCCTGGCCGCCGGGATCGAGAACGGCCTCCAGGAGCAGGCCCTCCTGGGCGTGACCGGCTCGGGCAAGACCTTCACCATGGCCAAGGTCATTGAGAAGGTCCAGCGACCCACCTTGGTCCTGGCCCACAACAAGACCCTGGCCGCCCAGCTCTGTGCCGAGTTCAAGGAGTTCTTCCCCAACAACGCGGTGGAGTACTTTGTGTCCTACTACGACTACTATCAGCCTGAGGCCTACATCCCTCACACCGATACCTTCATCGAAAAGGACTCCGCCATCAATGACGAGATCGAGCGGCTCCGCCACTCGGCCACCGCCTCCCTCTCCGAGCGGCGGGATGTGATTGTGGTCTCCTCCGTCTCTTGCATCTACGGCCTGGGCGATCCCATTGACTACGCCAACATGGTCATCTCCCTCCGGCCCGGCATGGAGAAAAAGCGGGACGACCTGCTGAAAAAGCTGGTGGAGATTCGCTACGAGCGCAACGACATCGCTTTTGACCGGAATATGTTCCGAGTCCGGGGAGACACGGTGGAGATCTTCCCGGTCTACTCCCACGACACCGCCATCCGGGTGGAGTTTTTTGGGGACGAGATCGACCGGATCAGCGAGATCAGCGTGGTCACCGGCACCCCCAACCGGGTCCTGAACCACGTTGCCATCTATCCCGCCAGCCACTATGTCTCCACCCCGGAGAAGATGGCTGCTGCCGTCCAGGAAATCTATAAGGAGCTGGAGACCCAGGTGGCCTTCTTTGAGAGCAACAATATGCTGGTGGAGGCCCAGAGAATCAAACAGCGTACCATGTACGACGTGGAGATGATCCAGGAGCTGGGCTACTGCACTGGAATCGAAAACTATTCCCGGGTCATCGCGGGGCGGCCCGCCGGTTCCCCGCCCATGACCCTTTTGGACTATTTCCCCAAGGATTTCGTCATGTTCATCGACGAGAGCCACGTGACCCTCCCCCAGGTGCGGGCCATGTACAACGGCGACCGGGCCCGGAAGACCACCCTGGTGGACTACGGCTTCCGGCTCCCCTGCGCCTTCGACAATCGGCCTCTGAAGTTCGAGGAGTTTGCCGACCGCCTCAACCAGGTGGTCTACGTCTCGGCCACGCCGGGGGAATATGAGCGGACCCGGGCGGGCCAGATCGTGGAGCAGGTCATCCGCCCCACCGGCCTGCTGGACCCCCGTATCGAGGTCCGGCCCGTGGATGGGCAGATCGACGACCTCATCGGGGAAATCAACGACCGCACCCAGCGCTCCGAGCGGGTGCTGGTCACCACCCTTACCAAGAAGATGGCCGAGGACCTCACCGATTACCTCAAGGACGCGGGAATCAAGGTCCGCTATATGCACCACGACATCGACACCATCGAGCGGCAGGAAATCATCCGGGACCTGCGCCTTGGTGTTTTCGACGTGCTGGTGGGCATCAACCTGCTTCGTGAAGGCCTGGACCTGCCCGAGGTGTCCCTGGTCGCCATCCTGGATGCAGACAAGGAGGGCTTCCTGCGCTCTGAGACCTCCCTCATTCAAACCATCGGCCGGGCCGCCCGAAACGCGGAGGGCCTGGTGGTCATGTACGCCGACAAGATGACCCCCTCCATGATGGCCGCCATTGGGGAGACCGAGCGGAGAAGAAAGATTCAGGATGAATACAACAAGGAGCACGGAATTGTCCCCAAGACCGTCATCAAGTCCGTGCGGAATTTGATTGAAATCTCCAAGGATGCCGCCGAGGACGGCAAGGTCTACGAGGGCAAAACCCTCACCAAGGCCCAGCGCCAGGAAACCATCACCAGGCTGGAAAAGGAGATGAAAGAGGCGGCTAAGATGTTGGAATTCGAGTACGCCGCCCTCCTGCGTGACCGCATTATTAAATTGAAAGGGGAAGGGTAAAGGGACCGGGGAGGCGGTCTCCTTCACCGTTACCCCCGCAAGGCGGTGACCTACCGCCAGGGCGAGCATCAGCTATATCGTCTGTCTCACGTCTGTAAATTGATTTGAACATAAAAAAGAGGTTTTTACAATGAAATACGTAGAACTTGGGAAAACCGGCCTAAAGTGTGCCGTGGTCTCCTTCGGCGGCATCCCCATCCAGCGCTCCGATGCCGCCAACACCATGGCGGTGGTGGACGCCCTGGAGAAGTACGGCATGAACTACCTCGACACCGCCCGGGGCTACACCGTTTCTGAGGAGTATCTGGGCGCCGCCCTCAAGGGCCGCCGGGAGAAGTTCATTCTTGCCACCAAGGCCATGAGCCGGGACTATGAGGGCATGAGGAAGGACATCGAGACCAGCCTTCACAACCTTCAGACCAACTATATCGATGTGTACCAAATCCACAACCTGCCTCTGAAGGACTTCGACCAGGTCTTTGGACCCGACGGCGCTTACAAGGCCCTGGAAGAGGCCAAGGCCGCCGGCAAGATCGGCCACATCGGTGCCACGGCCCATAGCCTGGATGCCCTGAAGAAGCTGGTGGACGAGTACAGCGACAAGATTGAGACCCTCATGTTCCCCTACAACATCGTGGAGCTTCACGGCCATGAGGTCCTGAAGGCCGCCCAGGCCAAGGGTATGGGCACCATCTCCATGAAGCCCATGGCCGGCGGCAACCTGGACGACTGGAACCTGGCGCTCCGCTTCATTGCCGATGCCGGGGCCTGCGACATCGCCATCCCCGGCATGGGTTCGGTGGAAGAGGTGGAACGCAACGCCCGGGCCGCTGAGCACTTCTCCCCCCTCACCGAGGAGGAAAAGGCCAAGTGCCAGGCCATCCGGGACGACCTGGGGGCCCACTTCTGCCGCCGCTGTAACTACTGCGCTCCCTGCGCCGTGGGCATTGACATCCCCGGCAACTTCCTCATGGTGAACTACCTGCGTAAGTACGGCCTGTCCGACTGGGCCAAGGACCGCTACAAGGGTATGGCCCACCACGCCGGTGAGTGCATAGAGTGCGGCGCCTGCGAGAGCCGTTGCCCCTATGAACTCCCCATCCGGGATATGCTCAAGGGCGTGGTGAAGGACTTCGGGTATTGACATTGAATTAAGGGAAGGGGAAATTCCCTGCGCTTAGAGAGCGCAAAAAGGAGAACGACATGCTCGACCATATTTTTGTCAAAGGTGCGAGAGAGAACAACTTGAAAAATATCGACGTGGAAATTCCCCGGGACAAGCTGGTGGTGCTCACCGGCCTGTCCGGCTCGGGAAAGTCCTCTCTGGCGTTTGAGACCATCTACGCAGAGGGCCAGCGCCGGTATGTGGAGAGCCTGTCCTCCTACGCCCGTATGTTCCTGGGCCAGATGGAGAAGCCCGACGTGGACTATATTGACGGTCTCTCTCCCGCCATCTCCATCGACCAGAAGACCACCTCCAAGAACCCCCGGTCCACTGTGGGCACCGTCACGGAAATTTACGACTACCTCCGTCTGCTCTGGGCCCGGGTGGGCACCCCCCACTGCCCCATCTGCGGCAAGGAGATTCAGCAACAGACCATCGACCAGATCATAGATCAGGTGATGCAACTTCCCGAGGCCACCCGAATCCAGGTCATGGCCCCTGTCATCCGAGGGAAGAAGGGCGAGCACGCAAAGATTTTTGAGGATGCCCGGAAGTCCGGCTACGTCCGGGTGCGGGTGGACGGCGCCATGTACGAGCTCACCGAGGAGATCAAGCTGGATAAGAACAAGAAACACCATATCGAGATCGTGGTGGACCGCCTGGTCATCAAGGAGGATGTGGTCCGCCGCCTCACCGATTCGGTGGAGACCGCCTCCGCCCTGGCGGGAGGCATCGTCCTGCTGAATATCGTGGGGGAGGACCGGGACATCCTCTTCTCCCAGAACTACGCCTGCGAGGACTGCGGCGTTTCCATCGAGGAGCTCACCCCCCGGATGTTCTCCTTCAACAACCCCTTCGGTGCCTGCCCCACCTGTACTGGCCTGGGCTCTCAGCTGAAGGTGGACCCCGCCCTCCTTATCCCCAACCCCAGCCTCTCTATTCTGGAGGGGGCCATCACGGCTTCCGGCTGGAACAACATCAAGGGGGACGGCATCTCCCGGATGTACTTCGACGCCCTGGCGAAGCGCTACGGCTTTAAGCTCACTACCCCGGTGAAGGATCTGCCCCCGGCGGTGATGGATGTGATTCTCTACGGCACAAAGGGGGAGAAGCTGAGGCTCACCTATGAGCGGGAAAACGGTCAGGGGAGCTTCCAACAGCCCTTTGAAGGGGTGGTCACCAACCTGGAGCGCCGCTACCACGAGACCCAGTCCGACGCGGTGCGCCGGGAGCTGGAGGAGTGTATGTCCGAACGGCCCTGCCCCGACTGCGGCGGCAAGCGTCTGCGGAAGGAGTCCCTGGCCGTCACGGTGGGGGGTATCTCCATCCATGACTTTTGCCGTAAATCGGTGACTGATGCTCTGGCCTTTCTGGACACCCTGAACTTTACTCCCACCCAGTGGATGATTGCCGAGCGCATCATCAAGGAGATTCGGGAGCGGCTGGGCTTCCTCCGCTCGGTTGGCCTTCAGTATTTGACCCTTTCTCGTCAGGCCGGGACCCTCTCGGGAGGTGAGAGCCAGCGTATCCGCCTGGCCACCCAGATCGGCTCCTCCCTCATGGGGGTGCTCTATATCCTGGACGAGCCCTCCATCGGTTTGCACCAGCGGGATAACGATATGCTCCTGGCTACCATGAAGCGGCTCCGGGATTTGGGCAACACCCTCCTGGTGGTGGAACACGACGAGGACACCATGCGGGCGGCGGACTATATCGTAGACATCGGCCCCGGCGCCGGGGTCCACGGCGGACAGGTGGTGGCCGCGGGCACCGCCGAAGAGGTGATGAACACCCCCGGCTCCATCACCGGCGACTATCTCTCGGGGCGAAAAAAAATTCCCGTTCCCGCCGAACGGAGAAAGGGGAATGGAAAATTCCTCACCGTCCGGGGTGCGGCGGAAAATAACCTTAAAAACATTGACATTTCCATCCCCCTTGGAACCTTTACCTGTGTCACCGGCGTGTCCGGCTCCGGTAAATCCAGCTTCGTGAACGAGATTCTCTACAAAAAACTGGCCTCCGAGCTGAACCGGGCCAAGGTGCGCCCGGGCAAACACGATTCTATCGAGGGACTGGAGCACCTGGACAAGGTCATCGATATTGACCAGTCCCCCATCGGCCGTACGCCACGGTCCAACCCGGCCACCTACACCGGGCTCTTCAACGACATTCGGGACCTTTTTGCCGCCACCCCCGATGCCAAGAGCCGGGGTTACGGCCCGGGCCGCTTTTCCTTCAACGTCCGGGGTGGGCGCTGTGAGGCCTGTGCCGGCGACGGCCTTTTGAAGATCGAAATGCACTTTTTGCCCGATATTTACGTCCCCTGTGAGGTCTGTAAGGGCAAGCGGTACAACCGGGAGACCCTGGAGGTCCGCTATAAGGGGAAAAATATCTATGAAGTGCTGGAAATGACGGTGGACGAGGCGCTGCCCTTCTTTGAGAATCTGCCCCGGATTCACAACAAGCTCCAGACCCTCTACGACGTGGGCCTGTCCTATGTGAAGCTGGGCCAGGCCTCCACCACCCTGTCCGGTGGGGAGGCCCAGCGGGTGAAGCTGGCCACCGAGCTGGCCAAGCGGTCCACCGGGTCCACCATCTATATCCTGGACGAGCCCACCACCGGCCTGCACACCGCCGACGTGCACCAGCTCATTATGGTGCTCCAGCGGCTGGTGGAGGCGGGGAACACCGTGGTGGTCATCGAGCATAACCTAGACGTGGTAAAAACGGCGGACTACCTCATCGACCTGGGTCCCGAAGGGGGCGACGGCGGCGGAAACATCGTTGCCACCGGCACCCCGGAGAAGGTGGCGCAGTGCGCCGCCTCTTATACTGGGAAGTATCTGGCCAACATTTTAGGGTGAGTATATGGGAGGAAACAGAAATTGGATATCATACAATGGCTTACCGAGACCGAATTTGGGAAAATGGTATTCACCCTCCTGGTTTCCATGGTCCCCGTCGTGGAGCTTCGGGGAGGCATCCCCTTTGGATACAATGTTCTGGGGCTGGGAATCTGGCCCGCCTTTTTCGCCAGCGTGGCGGGTAACCTGGTTCCGGTGCCCTTCATTATCGTCTATATCCGGCGCATCTTTCAGTGGATGCGCCGCCACCTGCCCAGGCTGGACAGCCTGGTGGACCGGCTGGAGAAAAAAGCCCACCTGAAGGGTGATAAGGTGACCAAATATAAATATCTGGGCCTGATGATCTTTGTCGCCATCCCCCTGCCGGGGACCGGGGCCTGGACCGGGGCCCTGGCCGCCGCCTTTTTGGATATGCCCCTGCGGAAGGCTCTGCCCTCCATCTTTCTGGGGATCCTTGTCGCCGGGGGGCTCATCAGCACCCTCTCATTCGGGGTGGAGGCGCTCTTTTGGGGGTGACACCCTACCGCCCTCAGAGGCATAGGATGCTCTGGAGGTGGTCGTTATGGGCCCCATATTGGAACTGACCCTGGCCCTGTTGGCGGCGGTGGGCGTACTCTGCCTGGGCTGGGTGCTGTTTGGAAAATTGCTCACCCCCATGGGGGAGTTGGGCGCGCCCCTCACCGTTTTGGTCAAGGGGGAGGGGGACGGCTCCGGATTGGAGCATACCATATCCGCCCTGGTTTGGCTCCGGGGCAAGGATTTTGCAGGCTGTCCCGTCCTTTTGGTGGATGCCGGCCTGGACGCCGAGGGCCGTCAGGTGGCGGAACGCCTTTGCCGCCGGTGGCCCGCCATCGAGATCTGCCGGCCGGAGGACCTGCCCGGGCGGCTGGAATGAGGATACATACATGGAT
>JAHHSF010000030.1 GCA_020025375.1 Oscillospiraceae bacterium
GCCTGGCCGTGGGAGGCCTGCTGGGTTTCTTCCTCTGGTCCGGGGGCAGGAACAAGGCGGCCCTGGCCGCCCGGGCCGCCTATGAGGCCCAGGTGGCCGAGCTGGCCCAAAAGGCAGAGGAGGCCGCCGCCAAGCAGGCCGAGGCTCTGGCCGCTCTGCTGGCCTTTGTCCACACCTTCGCCCCTACCGCCACCAACGAATTCGGCATCTCTGCCGCCCTTTCCCGGGCCCTCATGGGGGAGGACAAGCTGGCCCCCCTCCAGGCCGCCCTGGATGGGACCCGGAAAACCCTGGAACTGGCCAAGGCCGCCCTTGGCCCCGCCCCCCAGCCGCCCCAGACGGTAGACTGTCAGCCCCAGCACCCCTATCAAGAGGTGGTGGCCCGGCTGGCCGTCCTCTCGGAGGAGATGAGCCGGAAGGAGCGGATGTTGGCCGCCGCCCAGGGCGAGCTACGCACCCTGGGGGACCCGGACCAGGTTGAGGCCGCCTTGGATGAGAAGAAGGAAGAGCTCCTGCGCCGCAAGGAGGAGTACGAAGCCCTGGGCCTTGCCATCGAGACCCTGACCGCCGCCCATCAGGAGCGGCAGGCCCGGTTCTCGCCCGCCCTGAACCAGAGGGCCGGGGAACTGCTCCGGGAACTCACCGGCGGCAAGTACGACGGCCTTACCCTCACCAAGAGCTTTGACGCCTCGGCCCAGGAAGCCGGAGAGGTACTGCCCAGGAACATCCTTACCCTCTCCCAGGGGACGGTGGACCAGCTCTATCTGGCCATCCGGCTGGCGGTGTGCGACCTCACCCTCCCCACGGAGAATCCCCCCGTGCTGGTGCTGGACGACGCTCTGGCCAACTTCGACGACGAGCGCATGAAGCTAGCTCTGGAACACCTTCTGCGCCGGAGCGAAAAACAGCAGATTCTGCTCTTCACCTGCCAGGAGCGGGAGGGGGCGTATCTGAAGGGGAGAAAGGGCGTCACCCTCACCAAGCTGTAACCCGCCCCTGGGGAAAGTTTCGCGGAAAAGGGCTTTTTTCTCCCACTCCTTTGTGATAAAATATGAGATTAGAGATTTCTAACTAAGGGAGAGTTTTCTTATGAGTTCCAGTACGGTCAAAGCAGTGGTTTTGTGCGCCGGGAAGGGCACCCGTCTGCAAAGCGAGGCCTGTGACCTGCCCAAGGTCCTGCGCCGGGCCAACGGTGAAGCCCTGCTCTACTATGTCTTGGAGTCCCTGTCCTTCCTCCCCAGGGAGGATGTAATTCTTGTCGTTGGCTATAAGAAGGAGGACATCCTGGCCGCTTATCCCGACTACCCCTCCGCCGTTCAGGACCAGCAGTTGGGCACCGGCCACGCCGTCCTCTCGGCCCGGGAGGCCCTGGAGGGCTTCGACGGTCATGTGCTGGTCTGTTGCGGGGATATGCCCCTGATGAAGCGGTCTACATACCAGTCCCTGGTAGCCACCCACCTGCGGGAGGGGAACGCCTGCACCCTCCTCTCCGGCGTGACCGAGCGGTGCCTGCCCTACGGCCGCATCGTCCGGGACGGAGACCACAAATTCCTGCGCATCGTGGAGGACAAAGACTGCACTCCGCAGGAAAAGTCCATCACCGAGCTCAACGCCGGGGTCTACGTCTTTGAGGCGGAGAAGCTCTGGGGGGTCCTGGAGTCCCTGCGGCCCAACAACGCCCAGGGGGAGTACTATCTTACCGATGCCCCCGCCCGGCTCCTGTCCAAGGGGGAAAAGGTGGGCGTCTGCTCCACCTGTAGCCCCACCGAGATGATGGGGGTCAATACCCCCGACCAGCTCCAGCAGGTAGAGGATATTCTGAAAGGAAGAGCGTAAATGAAGGTCTTTTTGAGCGCTGACATTGAGGGCACTTGCGGCATCGCCGACTGGTGCGAGACTGAGCGTAGCACCCCCTATGACTACAACTACTTCCGCAAGCAGATGACCTGTGAGGTGGCCGCCGCCTGCGAGGGCGCCCTGGCCGCCGGGGTGGACGAAATCTTTATTAAGGATGCCCACGACTCTGCCCGGAACATTGAAACCAGCCAGCTTCCAGAGTGCGCCCGCATCATGCGTGGCTGGACCGGAGACCCTCTGAGCATGATGAGCGGTCTGGACCACGCCAGCTTTGATGCCGTCCTCTTTACCGGATATCACGCCTGGGCCTCCTCCGGTGGCAATCCCCTGTCCCACACCATGAATCTGCAGAATGAGTATGTTACCCTCAACGGGGTGCGGATGAGCGAGTTCCTGATGAACGCCTACACCGCCGGGTACTACGGTGCCGCCGTCCCCTTCCTGTCCGGCGACAAGGCCCTGTGCGACTTTGCCCAGGAGATGATCCCCGGTATCACCACCGTGGCTGTGAACGAGGGCTTCGGCGGGGCTGTGGTCTCCATGCACCCCCAGGCCGCCGTGAAGGCCATCCGGGAGGGCGTGAAGAAGGCCCTGAAGAACGTGAAGAAGTGCCAGGTGATTCTGCCCGAGCACTTCGATACCGTCATCCGCTTCCAGAAGCACAAGGTAGCCTATTCCAAGAGCTTCTACCCCGGTGCCTGGCTGGAGGACGAGAAGAACGTGTGCTTCTCCAGCGACGACTGGTATGAGATGCTGCGATTCTTCCACTTTGTGTTGAGTGATTAGCTGCTTCCCACAAGGGGGAATGGCTTTTGGCACTGCCCATGCCGGGGCACCGCTTTTCCGGAAAAGCGGCGGAAAAAGTACCAGAGGCTGCGCCCCCTGGACGCGGGAAAGCCCCCTCCGCACGGGGAGTGCGGAAATTCCGTTTCCCTTGGAAAGGGAAGAATAAGGAGTTTCTCATGGACAACGAACAGAACAAGGAACAACAGCTCTCCAAGGAGGACAGCTTTAAGCTGGACCTGTATTACTGGCTTCAGGCTCTGGTCTTCGCCCTGGTGAGCCTTATTCTCATCTTTACCTTCCTGGGCCGGGTCATCGGCGTGGATGGAAACAGTATGTACCCCACCCTCCACCACCGGGATATGCTCCTGCTCCAAAGCGCAGGCTACACCCCGAAGCAGGGGGACATCGTGGTTCTCACCAAGGAGTTCGCCACCGTGACCCAGCCCATTGTGAAACGGGTCATCGCCACCGGGGGACAGACCGTATCCATCGACTACGATGCCGGAACGGTGAGTGTGGACGGGGTGGCCCTGGACGAGCCCTACATCAACGAGCAGATGCGGTATCCCGACTCCCAATGGGAGACCATCACCGACATGACGGTGCCCGAGGGCTCCATTTTCGTCATGGGAGACAACCGCAACCACTCCTCGGACAGCCGGGACGAACGCCTGGGCACCATCGATGAGCGATACGTCCTGGGCAAGGTCCTCTTCACCCTCCTGCCCGGCCGGCTTTTCGGAGGCGGCAAGTAAACAGAATGCGAAACGGACCGTTCTCTTCTGAGAACGGTCCGTTTTCATCCTATTTATTTCCCAATGGCGGCATCATACAGCGCCTTACGGTTCAGGCCGGTATCGGCGGCAGCCTGGCGAGATGCGTCCTTGAGGGAAAGTCCCTGGGCCCGGTACCTCTCTACCAGGGCCAGCCCATCCTCCAGGGTGCCAGTCTCCTCCTCCCTGGGGGCGGCCCCCTCCAGAACGAGGACAAACTCCCCCTTGGGGGCCTGTTCTGCATAGACTTCCACAGCGGCGCCCAAGGTCGTGCGTATCACTTCCTCATGGAGCTTGGACAGCTCCCGGCAGAGGGAAAGGCGCCGCTCGGCCCCAAAGTTCTCACACAGCTCGGCCAGAGTGGCGGTGAGCTTGTGAGGGGCCTCATAAAAAATCATGGTCCGCTCCTCGCCCTGAAGGGATTGGAGGTGGGCCTTGCGGTTCTTTTTGTTCATGGGCAGAAAGCCCTCAAAGGTGAACCGGGCCGTGGGCAGGCCGGAGACCGCCAGAGCGGTGACCAGAGCACAGGGGCCGGGGATGGCCACCACCTCCACCCCATTCCGGGCGCAGAGGGCTACCAGTTCCTCGCCGGGGTCGCTCACAGCCGGAGTCCCGGCATCGGTGACCAGGGCGCAGTCCTCCCCCTGGAGAAGGCGGGCCAGCACCGCCTGACCGCCCGCCTCGGTGTTGTGGCGGTAATAGGACACCATGGGCTTTTTGATTCCCAGGTGATTGAGCAGCTTCAGGCTCACCCGGGTATCCTCGGCGGCGATAAAGTCCACCGCCTCCAGCGTATCTGCCATCCGGGCCGAAATGTCCCCCAGATTGCCGATGGGGGTGGGGACGAGATATAAGGTACCAGCCATAGGGCTCCTCCTGTCAGGAATTTGGACGAGTAAAATGGGCCAGGGGGTCGGGGCGGCTCCAGAGGGTCAGCTCCCCGGTCCTTCGGGTGGCGTTCAGGTCGATGAGCCGTTGATTCTCGCTCCCCCGGTAGAGGGCTTCATAGGACTTTTGATCCTGGAGAAAAGGCCCATCCACCAGCACGTCGGTGGCAGCCAGCAGGGCCATACGGTCCGGGTCGCCCTCCTCTATCAGTTCTTCATAAGTATACCCGGTGTAGGTCCAGACGGCAAGCCCCTTCTCTTTGGCTACCCGCGCCAGGGCGGCGCACTCAGCCGCCTGGCAGAAGGGCTCCCCCCCGGAGAGGGTGAGGCCGTCGGTCAGGGGGTTTTTCATCATCTTCTCCACCAAGTCTTCCACAGTGACCTGGGTCCCTGTGGAAAAATCGTGGGTGGCCGGGTTGTGACAGCCGGGACAGCGGTGGGGACAGCCCTGGGTAAAGACTGTGAACCGCAGGCCGGGCCCGTCCACGATGGAATCCTGCACGGTATTCGCAATTTTCATAGTTCTCTCCTCAAAAACGCCGGAGCCCGGTCCAAAGACCGGCCCTCCGGCGTTTTTGCTTCTCACATCAGATATTGTGCTTGACCCGGTCCCGCTCCTCGGCCCGCTTCCCGTTGTTAAAGCGGTCCAGGGTACCCACAAGGTAACCGGTGATACGGCGGATACGCTCGAAGGGAACGTCGTCCTCCTTCCGGCCACAGCCGGGGCACTGATCCCCGATAATGCCGGAGAAGCCACAGACAGGGTCCCGATCCACGGGATGGTTCACCGAGCCGTAGCCGATGCCGCTCTCCTTCATGCAACGGATGACCTTCTCGAAGGCCTCCAGGTTCTCGGTGGGATCGCCGTCCATTTCGATATAGCTGATGTGTCCGGCGTTGGTAAGGGCATGATAGGGGGCTTCAATTCTAATCTTCTCATAGGCCGAGATGGGGTAGTACACCGGCACATGGAAGGAGTTGGTGTAATAGTCCCGGTCGGTGACTCCGGGGATGGAGCCATACCGGGCCCGGTCCATCTTCACGAACCGACCGGAGAGGCCCTCGGCGGGGGTGGCCAGAAGGGAGAAGTTCAGACCCCGCTTGGCCGACTCGTCCTCCATGCGCTTGCGCATATGGCCGACGATCTCCTGGCCCAGGATGCGGGCCTTCTCGCTCTCGCCGTGGTGCTCGCCGATGAGGCACTTGAGGGTCTCGGCCAGGCCGATAAAGCCTACGGACAGGGTGCCGTGCTTCAAAACCTCCCGGACCTCGTCGTTCCAGTCCAGCTTTTCGCTGTCCAGCCACACCCCCTGGCCCATGAGGAAGGGGTAATTGCGCACCCGCTTGCGGCACTGAATCTCAAACCGCTCCAGAAGCTGGTCCACACACAGGTCCATCATCCGATCCAGACTTTCAAAGAACTGGTTTATATCCCCCCGGGCCTTGATGGCCAGCCGGGGCAGATTGATGGAGGTGAAGGACAGGTTGCCCCGGCCATTGCAGATCTCCCGGTCGGGGTCATAAACATTGCCGATGACCCGGGTGCGGCACCCCATGTAGGCAATCTCGGTCTCGGGGTGGCCGGGCTTGTAATACTGCAGGTTGAAGGGGGCGTCCAGGAAGCTGAAATTGGGGAAAAGCCGCTTGGCGGAACAGCGGATGGCCAGCTGGAACAGGTCGTAGTTGGGTTCCCCTGGGTTGTAGTTGATCCCTTCCTTCACCCGGAAAATCTGGATGGGGAAAATGGGGGTCTCTCCATTCCCCAGGCCCTCCTCGGTGGTGAGGAGAATGTTCTTCATCACCATCCGACCCTCGGGGGAGGTATCCATACCATAATTGATGGAGGAGAAGGGGGTTTGGGCACCCGCCCTGGAATGCATGGTATTCAGATTGTGAATGAGGGCCTCCATGGCCTGGAAGGTGGCCCGGTCGGTCTCTTTATAGGCCCGCTCGTGGGCAAAGCTCTGGCATCGACAGGCGGTGGTCTCATCCAGGCCGAAAACCTCTATGAGTTTGGGTTGCTCGGCGGCAAAGTAGTCATCGCAGTCCTCCAGGGTGGGGGCAAGGCCAGTCTCCTCCTTCAGGCCGGCGATCATGGCCTTTACGGCCTGCTCCGGGTCCTCTTGGCCCCCCAGCAGGGCAATGGCCCGGGCCAGGTTCTGCCGATAGAGGCGCACGAATGTCTTGCGCACCCCCTCGGCCATACCGTAGTCGAAGTTCACCACCGATTGGCCGCCGTGCTGGTCGTTCTGATTGGACTGAATGGCGATACAGCACAGGGCGGCGTAGGAGGCAATGTCGTTGGGCTCCCGCAGGGTGCCGTGGCCGGTGGAAAAGCCACCCTTAAACAGCTTGAGGATGTCGATCTGGCAACAGGTGGTGGTGAGGGTGAGAAAGTCCAGGTCGTGGATGTGGATGTCCCCTTCCCGGTGGGCCCGGGCGTGGTCGGGGTTGAGAACAAACATATCGTAGAACTGCTTGGCACCCTCGGAGCCAAACTTGAGCATGGAGCCCATGGCAGTGTCCCCGTCGATGTTGGCGTTCTCCCGCTTGATGTCGGAATCCACCGCATCGGAGTAGGCGATGTCCTCGTAGATTTTCATGAGCCGGGTATTCATCTCCCGGGAGCGGGACCGCTCGGAGCGGTAGAGGATGTAGGCCTTAGCGGTCTGGACATAGCCGTTCTCCATGAGGACCCTCTCTACGATGTCCTGGATGTGCTCCACCTCAGGGTTGGCGATGCCCTCTACTTCCAAAATGGAGGTGACCTCGGCGGCCAGCTTTTTGGCCGTCTCGTCATAGCCGGGCTTATAGGTGGCATCAAAGGCCTTGGTAATTGCCTTGGCAATCTTCTCCTCACTAAAGGGGGCGCTTCGCCCGTCCCTCTTTCGAATCTCAGTCACGACCATGGTTTTATCTCCTTTTGCGCTCTTCTTTTGCACACACAACATCTTGTGTTCCTTATTCTTACAGCGTTATTATCATACAGCATTTAGTACGTCCTCGTCAAGGGGGGAACCTCCCTTTCCCAGCCTTTTCAGCCGCCAAAAAAAAACAGTCGTTTTTGTTGGTTTTTTCTGTTTGACACAAAAAAGAATCGCTGAATCGCTGTTAAAAAAGGCGAAGAGAAGGGAAGCCTTTTCTCCTATGAAAACGCCCCCTGTTCAGAAATAGAAAAAGAGCGTCAAGTGATTTTGACGCTCTCTCTATCACAGTACGATCAGCCCATATTTTTTACCAGCGGCAACTGGAGGGTGTCCACCGCTTTGCGCAGGGCGGCAATCTTCTCCGGCCCGGTGTGGCAACAGCCGCCAAAGAGCCGCACCCCAAGTTTCCCATATTTCTCCGCCCAGGCGGCAAGCTGTTCGGGGGTAACACCCTCGGTACTGGGCTGGGCCACAAGGGGGATGGCGGCATAGGGGGCCAGCCGTTCCAGCTGTTCGGCGGTCACATTGGGAGCCGTGCAATTAAGGCCGAAGGCGGCGGCTCCCATGCCCTGCATCACGATGAGGGCGGCAAGCACATCCACCCCGGCAGGGGTGCGGCCTTCCCCGTCACAGTAAAAGGTGACCGCCACCGGCTTACCAGGGTCGGTCTCCTTCACCGCCAGCAGGGCGGCCCGGGCCTCGGCCATGTCCATCATGGTCTCGATAAGGTACAGGTCTACCCCTGCCTCCTTGAGGGCCCGGACCTGGTCCTTGTAGTTGTCCACCACGGACTCGAACCGGCCCTCCCGAACACAGACCTCCCCCAGCCCGCAGGGGGCCAGGTTGCCCGCCACCAGCGCCTTCTCCCCTGCGACTTCACGGGTGAGGGCCACCAGGCGTCGGTTGTATTCCTCCGTCCTGTTCCCCAGGCCGAACCGCTCCAGGCTGGCGGGGTTGGCCCCGAAGGTGGGTGCGGTGAGAAGGTCGGCCCCGGCGGCCAGATAGGCCCGCTGGAGTTCCTCCAGCGCCTGGGGATGCTCTAAAATCCACTGCTCGGTACAGGCTCCCTGAGGCATACCCCGGGCAAGAAGCTCGGTACCGGTCGCGCCGTCCAGGAGGGACGGCAGTCGCAAGGAAATTTCGGCGTTCATAAAAACCTCCATGCGGGCTACCAGCAATCTCCCTTACATCTTCTCGGGGGCAGCGACCCCCAGCAGATCCAGGCAGTTGGCGATGACGCTCCGGGTGGCATCAGCCAGCTTGAGCCGGGCGGCCAGGACCTTATCGTCCTCCCCCAGGATGCGGTCGGCGTTATAGAAACGGTGGAAGTCTCCGGCCACCGTGAGCAGATAGCGGTTGATGCGGGAGGGGTCGTAGTCCCGGGCGGCCAAGCGGATCTCCTCAGGAAGCTGGGCCAGGCTCTTCAGAAGGGCCAGCTCCTCGGCGGAGGCATACACCCCGGCATCCACCATGTTGGCGGCGGGGACAATGTGCCCCTCCTCGGCCAGGCGGGCCAGCAGGGAGCAGATGCGGGCGTGGGCGTATTGGACGTAGTAGACCGGGTTCTCGCTGTCCTGACGGACGGCAAGGTCCAGGTCGAAGTCCAGGGGGCTGGTGGAGGTCCGGGAGTTGAAGAAGTACCGGGCGGCATCCACGCTGATCTCGTCCAGGAGGTCGTGGAGGGCGATGGCCTTGCCGGAGCGCTTGCTCATGCGGACGGGCTTACCGTCCTGCAGGAGGTTCACCAGTTGCATGAGCACCACCACCAGGCGGTGGGAGCCATCCAGGCCCAGGCCGTCCAGGGCGGCTTGGAGACGGGCCACATGGCCGTGGTGGTCGGCGCCCCAGATGTTGATGGCCTTATCAAAGTGCCGCTCAGCCAGCTTGTTCCGGTGGTAGGCGATGTCGGCGGCAAAATAGGTGTAGAAGCCGTTCTGGCGGCGGAGCACATCGTCCTTCAGGTCCAGCTTGTCCACCTGCTCCCGGGTCTTGCCCTCCCGGATATACTTCTCCTTAAGGAGCTGGGTGGTATTGAGCCAGAGGGCGCCGTCCTTCTCGTAGGTCCAGCCGTTTTCAGTGAGCATCTGAACGGTCTCGGCCACATAGCCGGACTCGTGGAGGGTGGACTCGTAGAACCACTGGTCGTACTCGATGCCGTACTTCTTCAAATCCGCCTTCATCTTTGGAATGTTGTTGGCCAGGCCAAACTCTGCCATGGCGGTCTCCCAGGCTTCCTGAGAGGTCTGGCCGGGGAAGTCCCCCGCCTGGGCCAAAAAGCTCTGGGCCAGCTCCTTGATGTCGTCTCCGTGATAGCCCTCCTCGGGGAAGGGGTAGTTCTCCTCTCCCACGGTGAGCTGCATACACCGGGCGTAAATAGAGTTGGCGAACTTGGCGATTTGGTTGCCGGCATCGTTCACGTAAAATTCCTTCCAGGTATCGAACCCGGCCCGGTCCAGAACATTGGCCAGGGTGTCACCCAGCACGCCGCCCCGGGCGTTGCCCATGTGCATGGGGCCGGTGGGATTGGCGGAGACGAACTCCACCATCACCCTCTCCTTCTTCCCCTCCTCCAGGGCGCCATAGGTCATGCCCTCGGTCTCGATGGCGGAGAGGACCTCACCAAACCAGCGGGTGCCCAGGCGGAAGTTGAGAAAGCCGGGTCCGGCCATCTCCACATGGTCAAAGTAGCTTCCCTCCAGCTCCAGGTTGTCCATCAAAATCTGGGCCAGCGCCCGGGGATTCTGCCCCAGGGCCTTGGCCCCGGCCAGGGCAAAGGAGGTGGCGTAGTCCCCCATCTTGGTATCCTTGGGGATGTCCACGCTCCCATGGATGACGGCTCCGCCAGGGAGAAGCCCCTTGGCGGCGGCCTTTTCATAGGCGCTCTGGGTCAGGGCGGCCACTTGTTCCTTGGCACTTGCGATCAGATTGCTCATTCGTAAATCACCTTTATCTTAAAATATTTCTATTTACTGCTTGATGCCCCGGTTGTCCTCCCGTACCTTGATATGGAAGATATTCTGTCCCGCCAGGGCGTGGTCCAGCTCGATGGCGTAGTCGATCTCCAGCTCGCCGCCCTGCATCCCCAGGGTATTACGGACCCGGTTGGCCCGGATGCCCACCGACAGGTCCCCCACCGGTGTCTGATAGAGGGACAGGTGCCGCCGCCCCTCCTCAAAGACCATCTGGGAATTCACCTGTCCCGTGCGCAGGAGGATGACCCGGCCGGTCTTCTCCACCTGAAAGGTGGTGAGGGTGCCTTCCATGCCGGTAAGCTCACTCTCCTGGTAGGAGAGGGTAAGGCCGTCCTCTCCGCAGTCCAACAGACGGCCCTGGGTCACCAGCTCAATGGTATCCTCCTCCAACCCTTCGTATGCTTGCATTCCCTTAATGGAGATGATAACGTTCTTTTCCATGTACGTTCCTCGCTTGCCATTTATCAGGCTAAAAATGCCATCTTTTTCAGCCGCCTGCAGGGCGGGAAAAAGGGCTGAACTTCAATATCGTTGCCGCGTAGCGGCTATTATATAAAGAATCTCAATACTTGTCAATGTCTACCCGCTCCACCTGGGTGCCAACTTGGCGGCCCAGGAACCGGGAGGCCAGGGCGGCAAAGTTTTCCACCGTGTCGCTGACGTAGTACCGGCTCGTTCCGGCCTCTCCCGCCGGAGCCAGGCGGCCGTCTTTCGCCAGCTCCTCGGCCACCTGCCGGGCGCAGGCTGCCCCCACGTCAATGAGAGTCACACCGGGCCCCATGCAGGCCCCGATGACCTGTGCCAGAAGAGGGTAATGGGTACAGCCCAGGATGAGGGTGTCCACCCCGGCGGCCTTCACCGGGGTCAGATAGTCGGCGCAGACCTGCTCGATGACCACATCCCCGGGCTCGGTCCGGCCGTTTTCCACCAGGGGGACGAAAAGGGGGCAGGCCTGGGCAGTCACCCGGACTGCTGGGTCCAGAGCCGCCATGGCCCGCTCGTAGGCCCCGGAGCGAATGGTGGCCGCC
>JAHHSF010000031.1 GCA_020025375.1 Oscillospiraceae bacterium
GGAGGCCCAGGAGAAGGGCTACGCCGAGGCCGACCCCTCCGCCGATGTGGATGGCAAGGACGCATGCCGGAAAATTTGTATCCTGGCCGACATCTGCTTCGGCCGCCATATTTCTCCCGCCCTGGTGCCCACCGTGGGCATCACCGGGGTCAGCGATAAGGACGTGGCGGCGGCCGCCGCCTGCGGCTGTAAGGTGAAGCTCCTGGGCCGGGCGGCCCGGCAGGAGGACGGCCGGGTCTGCGCCTTTGTTGAGCCACACTTCGTTCCCGACCAGGCCCCCCTGGCCAGCGTTGAGGACGTGTTCAACGCCATCGCCGTCACCGGAAACGCCATCGGGGACGTGATGTTCTATGGCCGGGGGGCGGGCAAGCTCCCTACCGCCTCCGCCGTGGTGGCCGACGTGATGGATGTGGCCCGTGGCATGGACCTGAAGTTCGATCTGGGCTGGCGGCCCGGCGGGCCCGAGGTCCTGGCCCCTGTGGACGGCATGGCCGACCGCTGGTGCGTCCGGGCCGGGGGGGACGCGGCGGCTCTGCTGGCCGCCCTGCCCGGGTCTGAGGCCGTGGACTTCGATGAGGCCGTCGTGGTCACCCTGCCCATGACCCGCCCCGAACTGAAAAACGCTCTCACTGGGGTGAAGGTCCTGGGGGCCTATCGTGTCCTGAACGCATAAAATAAAGTCAGAGGAAGTAAGACATTGCTCTTCCCGATCAAGGGGGTTTTTCATAGATGGGACTCATTGTTCAGAAGTTCGGCGGAAGCTCGGTGGCCGATGCCGACAAAATTCGCAACGTAGCGAGAATCATCACCGAGACGTACCGCCGGGGCCATAACGTGGTGGCTGTCCTCTCTGCCCAGGGGGACACCACCGACGACCTCATCGCCAAGGCGAAAGAGATCAATCCCAAGGCCAGCCGCCGGGAGATGGATATGCTCCTCTCCACCGGGGAGCAGATCTCCTGCTCCCTCTGCGCCATGGCCATCGAGGCCATGGGTTACCCGGTGGTCTCCCTCACAGGCTGGCAGGCCGGCTTCAAGACCGACTCCAGCTACTCCTCTGCCCGCATCAAGACGGTCCAGACTGAGCGGCTCATAACCGAGCTGGATAAGCGGTGCATTGTCATCGTCACCGGCTTCCAGGGCATCAACAAGTACGACGACATCACCACTCTGGGCCGTGGCGGGTCGGATACCTCTGCAGTGGCCCTGGCCGCCATCCTCCATGCCGACCTGTGCCAGATCTACACCGATGTGGACGGCATCTACACCGCCGATCCCCGCTCCGTCACCGGTGCCCGGAAGCTGGAGGAGATCACCTATGACGAGATGCTGGAGCTGGCCTCTCTGGGTGCCCAGGTGCTCCACAACCGTTCGGTGGAGATGGCCAAGCGCTACAACGTCAATCTGGAGGTCCTCTCCAGCTTCACCGGCAAGCCCGGTACCAAAGTCAAGGAGGTCGTAAAAGTCGTGGAAAAGTCCCATGTGAGCGGAGTTGCCAAGGATAAGAACGTGGCTCGGGTGGCCGTGGTCGGTGTGGCCGACGAGCCTGGCATCGCCTTTAAGATTTTCTCTCTGCTGGCCAAGCACAGCATCAACGTGGACCTGATTCTCCAGTCCATCGGCCGGAATAACACCAAGGATATTTCCTTCACCATCAGCCGCAAGGACATGGAGGCCACCAAGGCCCTCCTGGAGGAGCGGAAGGACTACATCCACTTCGAGCGGGTGGACGTGTCGGATGACATCGCCAAGGTCTCCATCGTGGGGGCGGGCATGATCAACAACCCCGGCGTGGCCGCCCAGATGTTCGAGGCCCTTTACAGTGCCAACATCAACATCCATATGATCTCCACCAGCGAGATCAAGGTTTCCGTTCTGGTGGACGATGACGACGCCAACCGCGCCGTCCAGGCCATCCACGACAAGTTCTACAGCGAGTTCGGCAATCGCGGCTGAAGCAGGACAGCGCCGGGGCGAAAGCCTCGGCGCTGTTTCACTGTCATCCCATTTGCGGAGGATACGAAAAGGTAGGAGGAAATGCGCTATGGTAAAAGGCCGCTTCGCCCCCTCCCCCAGCGGGAGGATGCACCTGGGCAACCTGTGTTCCGGCCTGCTGGCCTGGCTCTCTGTCCGCAGCCAGGGGGGGACCATGCTCCTTCGCATGGAGGACCTGGACCCCGACCGCTGCAAAGAAGAGTATGCTGTCCAGGTGGCCCGGGACCTGGAATGGCTGGGTCTGGACTGGGACGAGGGGTATGGGGCCGGAGGCCCCAACGGCCCCTACCGCCAGAGCGAGCGGAGCGATATTTACGCCGCCGCCTTTGAAACGCTGAGGGGGGCGGGGCTGGTCTACCCCTGCTACTGCACCCGGGCCGAGCGGCTGGCCGTCTCCGCCCCTCATCCGGGAGAGGGAGAGGCAGTGTATGGCGGCCTCTGCCGTCGCCGTGCCCCGGAGGAGCTGGCCGAGCTGGCCGCCACCCGCCGGCCTGCCTGGCGGGTGGCGGTCTCCGACCGGGAGATCTCCTTTGTGGACGGCCTCCAGGGCCCGGTCCGGGAAAATTTGGTCCAGGACTGTGGGGACTTCATCATACGCCGCTCCGACGGGGTCTACGCTTACCAGCTGGCCGTCACGGTGGACGACGGCCTCATGGGGGTCACTGAGGTAGTCCGGGGCCGGGACCTGCTCGCCTCCACGCCCCGCCAGCTTTGGCTGTTGGAGGAGCTGGGCCTCTCTGCCCCTGCCTACACCCACGTCCCCCTCCTTCTGTCCTCCGACGGACGCCGCCTCTCCAAGCGGGACGGGGACCTGGACCTGTCCGTCCTGCGGGAGAAAAAAAGCAATCGGGAGTTGACTGGCTTTTTGGCCTGCTTGTGCGGCCTCCTCCCATCACCGGAGCCTCTTTCTCCAACGGAACTCATCCCTCTGTTTTCATGGCAAAAAGTCAAACGAGAGAGTCTTTTTGTGACAAGCTGTTGACGGAAGGGAGAGAAACTGCATAAAAACGCACAAAGGAATACCGACTCGTTTGTTAAAAATAGCTTGCATCTTTTTTCAGGTTGTGTTATTGTAAGAAACGGAGAGAGAGAAAAATACCAGCGCCCTGTGAGCGCACCGCAGAAATATGGGAGGTAGAGTATGCAACAGTCAAGAAAAAGACACGGTATTTTGCTCTTAGCGTTTTTGGTATCCCTGTCTGTCCTGGTCATTTCCGCCTGTGCGGAAGGTGATGCCGAGGTCAGCCGCTTTTTCGGCACCTGGGTGTCCCTGGTTCCCCCCATCGTAGCCATCGCTTTGGCCCTGATCACCAAGGAAGTGTATTCGTCCCTGTTCATCGGCATTATCGTCGGCTTCTTCCTGCAGGCCAACCTTAATCCCGTGGCCACCTTTGAGCACTTCATCAACGAGCTGGGCGGCAACATCGGCGGCAACGCCGGTATCCTTATCTTCCTGGTCATCCTGGGCACCATGGTGGCTCTGATGATTCGGGCCGGTGGCTCCAAGGCTTACGGCGACTGGGCCGTTGCCCACATCAAGACCAAGTCCGGCGCTCTGTGGTCCACCTTTATCCTGGCCATCGTGCTGGGCGTGGACGACTACTTCAACAACCTGACCACCGGCAACGTGATGCGTCCCGTCACCGACGGCCACAAGATTTCCCGCGCCAAGCTGTCCTATATGTGCGACGCCACCGCCGCTCCTGTTTGTATCATGATGCCCGTTTCCTCCTGGGCTGCCGCCGTTACCGGCGTCATCAACAATGAGGAGCTGGGCTTCCAGATTTTCCTGCGCGCCATCCCCTATAACTATTACGCCATCCTCACCATGGTCTTCATCATCATGATGACCGCCCTGAACATCGACTACGGTCCCATGAAGAAGCATGAGGACAACGCTGCCAACGGCGACCTCTACACCACCCCCGAGCGTCCCTTCGAAGGCAGCGAGGCCATGAAGTTCAACCCCAACGGCAAGGTGGCCGACCTCATCATCCCCGTCATCATTCTCATCGTGGGCTGCGTGGGCGGCCTGGTGTATGCCGGCTACCAGAGCGGCGGCGTGGGCCTGCTGGGCATGTTCGCCAACACCGATGCCTTCTTCGGCCTGCCCTTCGGTGCCGGCGTGGCTCTTATCGTCAACTTCATCTATTTTATCATCCGTCGTTCCATGAAGTTCACCGAGCTGATGGATTGTCTGGCTGATGGCTTCAAGCAGATGGTCCCCGCCATCCTCATCCTCTGCTTCGCTTGGACCATCGGCGGTGTGACCCGCTACGGCCTGGGTGCTCCTGACTTCGTGGCCGGCCTTGTTAAGTCCATGGGCCCTGCCCTGCACAACATGCTCCCCGCCGTGGTCTTCCTCATCGCCTGCGGCCTGGGCTTCGCTACCGGTACCTCTTGGGGCACCTTTGGCATCCTGCTCCCCATCGTGCTGGAGATCTTCACCCCCGGCGGCTTCGACAACCTGACCCTTGAGGCGCTGAATAACGTGCCCATCCTGCTGGTCGGCATCGGTGCCACCCTGGGCGGCGCTGTCTGCGGCGACCACTGCTCCCCCATCTCCGATACCACCATCATGGCGTCCTCCGGCGCTCAGTGCTACCACCTCAACCACGTGGCCACTCAGCTCCCCTACGCCCTGACCGTGGCCGCTATCGCTTTCGTAAACTATATCATCACTGGTCTGATTTGCAACGTCGTGCCTCAGATCGTGTGTCTGGCCATCGCCATCGCCAGCACCGTGGTTGTGATGCTGGTGATCGGCAAGATCAACCACTCCATGCGTACCCACTCTATCCGCTGATTGGATGAGCGGCGAGACGTTCTCCCCTGCAAGAGATACATAGAATAAAAATCACCGCCGCCCTTGGAGAGATGGGCGGCGGTGATTTTTTTAGAAGTACGAAGCTCAGTTGCACTGGGGAGCAACGATGAAACAGCGACGCCCGCTGGGCGTCGCTGTTTTTGTGCCACTTATACCGGCACGCCCTCGGCGGGGACCTTGCTGTCCTCTGCCTTCTTTTGGGCCTCCTGCTTGGCCAGCGCCTTGGCATTGGCCAGCATGAGCTTTATGCGGTTTTCCTGGTTGATCTTGGTTGCGCCAGGGTCATAGTCGATGGCCACGATGTTGGAATAGGGGTAGTCGTCCTTCAGTTTGCGGATCATGCCCTTGCCCACAATGTGGTTGGGCAGACAGCCAAAGGGCTGGGTACAGACGATATTTGGGGTGCCGGAGTGGATAAGCTCCAGCATCTCTGCGGTGAGGAGCCAGCCCTCTCCCATCTTGTTGCCCTCCCCCAAATAGCCCTTGATAAGGTGATGGAGGTCGTCAAAGGTGCCGGGGGCCCGGAAGCGGCCCGACTTATTCAGGGCATCGATGAGGGCCTTTTGACATTTCTTCATAAAGGCCATGGCGATGCGGACCACCTTCTGCTTGATCCACTTGCCGCCGTACAGGTCCACGTCCACGTCCCGGTTGTAGAACTTGAAGATGATAAAGTCGATGAGGCCGGGGACCACCGGCTCCGCCCCCTCGGAAAGGAGAAACTTCTCCAGACTGTTGTTTCCCAGGGGGGAGAACTTGACGTAGATCTCGCCCACCACGCCCACTCGGACCTTTTTCTCCCCGGTGACCGGGATGGCGGCGAACTGGTCGATGATGCGGTCGAAGTTTTTCACCATGCTCGTGTAACGCATGCCCTTGCCTTCGCCCATCTCGGCCAGCAGCCAATCCATGCAGGCCTCCACCGCCTTGTCGGTGGCGCCGGGCTCCACCTCGTAAGGGCGGACCTGGTTGGATACGTTCATAATGAGGTCGCCGTACATCATGGCAAAGACCGCCTTCACAATGATGGGCAGGGTGAGTTTAAAGCCGGGATTGCTCTCCAGACCGGAGAGGTTCACCGAGATGACCGGAATGTAAGCCATGTCGGCCTTCACCAGAGCCTTCCGGAGAAGGTGAATGTAGTTGGAGGCCCGGCAACCGCCGCCGGTCTGGGTAATGATGAGGGCCACCTTGTGGGGGTCGTACTTGCCGCTCTTCACCGCGTCGATGAGCTGGCCGATGACCAGCAACGCAGGGTAGCAGGTGTCGTTGTGGACGTACTTGAGGCCCTCGTCTACGATACCCCGGTGGAACGTATTGAGCATATCCACCTTGTACCCGGCGGAGCGAAAAATTCGCACCACCATGGCAAAGTGGATGGGGAGCATCTGAGGGACCAGGAGGGTGTACTCCTCTTTCATCTCCTTGGTAAAGAGAAGCCGCCCATTGGAATCATATACCAATTCAGCCATCAGCCCACCTCCTTTTTCTTGTTCTTGCGGGCATCCATGGCCGCCATAAGGGATCGGATTCGAATCTTTACCGCACCCAGGTTGTTGATGTCGTCAATCTTCAGCTGTGTGTAGAGCTTGCCGTGGCTCTCCAGAATGGAGCGCATCTCGTCGCCGGTGATGGCATCGATGCCGCAGCCGAAGCTCACCAGCTGGATGAGCTCCATGTCCTCCTGCTGGCAGACATACCGGGCGGCGTTGTACATCCGGCTATGGTAAGTCCACTGGTTCAAGACCTTCCGGGGCTCGTAAGCCTCGTTGAAGGAGACCGCATCCTCAGTGATCAGCACGAAGCCGAAGGAGGTGATGAGGTCGTTAATACCGTGGTTGATTTCCGGGTCGATGTGATAGGGCCGGCCCGCCATCACGATGATTTTCCGACCCTCTGCCCTGGCCTGGGCGATGTATTTGGCCCCGGTTTCTGCCACGTCCTGCTGGTGCTTGCGGTAGGCGGCGTAGGCGGCCATGACGGCCTTTTTGACCTCGCCTCCGGGTACCCCAAACTCCTTTCCGAAGTAGGCCTGGGCCCGCTTGGAGAAATCCCGGGGCCGATGGAGGCCGAAGTAGGGGTCCAGGTACTTGACCCGCTTCAGGGCGGGCACGTTGGCAGCCAGCAGCTCAGGGTAGTAGGCCACCACCGGGCAGTTATAGTTGTTGTCTCCGGCTCCCTCGTTGAAGTTGTAAGGCATACAGGGGTAGAAGATGGCGTCCACCCCCATCTCCACCAAGGCCTCCACATGGCCGTGGAGGAGCTTGGCGGGGTAACATACCGTGTCCGAGGGGATGGTGTGCTGGCCCTTGATGTAAAGCTTCCGGGTGGACTCGGGGGAAAGGACTACCTCAAAGTTGAGTTTGGTGAAGAACTCGAACCAGAACGGAAGGGTGTCATAGAAGTTAAGGCCGAAGGGGATGCCAATCCTGCCCCTGGAACCGTCCCCGGCCCCCTTGCCGTTCAGGGACCGGAGCTTCTTGTACTTATAGTTATAAAGGTCGCTGGCCTCCGACTTCTCCTTGCCCAGGGGGCGTGAGCAGCGGTTGCCGGAAATAAAGCGCCGCCCGCCGTCGAACTGATTCACGGTGAGGGAGCAGTGGTTGGTGCACAGGTTGCAGGTGGCGGGCTTGGCGGTGTGGGTAAAGTTTGCCAGGGCCGCCTCGTCCAGCAGGGCGGACTTCTCCAGCCCCAGGTCCCGGGCGGCCAGGGCGGCGCCGAAGGCCCCCATGAGGCCGGAGATGGTGGGTCGGGTCACGTTCCGGCCCAGTTCTGTTTCAAAGGAGCGGAGGACAGCGTCGTTGAGGAAGGTGCCGCCCTGGACCACGATGTGGCGGCCCAGGTCATCGGCGCTGGCAGCCCGGATGACCTTGTAGATGGCGTTTTTCACGATGGAGATGGAAAGGCCCGCAGAAATATCCTCTACGCTGGCCCCATCCTTCTGGGCCTGCTTCACCGAGGAATTCATAAACACGGTACAGCGGGAGCCCAGGTTTACCGGGTGGGCGGCCAGCAGGCCAAGCTTGGAAAATTCCGCGATCTCATAGCCCAGGGCCCGGGCAAAGGTTTCGATGAAGGAGCCGCAACCCGAGGAGCAGGCCTCGTTGAGCATAATGGAGTCCACCGCGCCGTTGCGAATTTTGAAGCACTTCATGTCTTGGCCGCCGATGTCGATGATAAAGTCCACGTTGGGGTTGAAGTGGGCGGCGGCGTTGTAATGGGCCATGGTCTCCACCAGTCCCAGATCGCAGGAAAAGGCGTTCTTGATAAGGTCCTCGCCATAGCCGGTGACGGCGGCCCCCTTGATGGTGACGCGGTCTCCGCACAGCTTGTAAATTTCCTTGAGCTGGGCCAGGACGATGGCAACCGGGTTGCCCTGGTTGGAGTGGTAATAGGTGTAGAGCAGTCCACCGTCCTCCGTAATGAGGGTCATCTTGGTGGTGGTGGAGCCTGCGTCGATGCCCAGCCAGGCTGGGCCGGTATAGGTGTTCAGGTCTACCTGAGGGGGCTGGGTGGCGTTGTGCCGGGCCAGGAACTGGTCGTACTCCTCCTGGCTCTGGAAGAGGGGCGGGAGGGTGTCAACCAGATTGGTCTCGTCCACGGAATTGGTGAGAGCGCCCAGCAGTTCCTCAAAGGGCTTTGCCTCATAGTCCGAGGCACAGAGGGCGGCGCCGATGGCGGCGAAGCAGTCTCCATCCTCGGGGAAGATCCCGTGTTCCCCATCCAGCTTCAGGGTGTCCACGAACCGCTCCCGCAGGCCGTAGAGGAAGTGGAGGGGGCCGCCCAAAAAGACAATCTTACCCTTGAGCTCCCGGCCCTGGGTGAGCCCGGCCACGGTCTGATCCACCACGGCCTGGAAAATGGAGGCGGCAATGTCCTCCTTCCGCCCGCCCTGGTTCAGGATGGGCTGGATGTCGCTTTTGGCGAACACACCGCACCGGGAGGCAATGGGGTAAATTTTCTCATGCTTCAAAGAGAGGGCATCCAGCTCCCCGATGGAGACGTTCATGAGGGTGGCCATCTGGTCGATAAAGGAACCGGTGCCACCGGCGCAGGAGCCGTTCATCCGCTCCTCCAGCGCCCCGCCGAAGAAGATGATCTTGGCGTCCTCACCGCCCAGCTCGATGACGGCATCGGTGTCGGGGATGTACCGGTTCACGGCGGCGGCAGTGGCGTAGACCTCCTGGACAAACTCCAGGCCCGCCGTCTTGGCCACGCCCAGTCCGGCGGAGCCGGTAACCATAAGGCGCACATCCTGCCCAGCCAACTGCTCCCGGATGGAGGAGAGGACCTCGGCCGCCCGCTCCCGGGCCTTGGAGTAGTGCCGTTCGTAGGAACGGAACAAAAGCTCGTCTTTTTCATCCAGCACCACCACCTTGACGGTGGTGGAACCGATGTCAATTCCAATTCGCAAACTCATAGGTTCACCTCATTAGGTACAATTTCATATCTTTCATTTTATAACAATTCGATGGTTTTTACAACCGCTAAACCAAGAAAGCCCCCTGTAAAGATTCGGGAACAAAAAGCGGCGGGACCGATGTCGGTCCCGCCGAAAGCGGTTTGAGCTGAACGACGGACGTTATCCGAATACCTGCTCCTGGAGCTTCAGGCCGGTGGGGGTGGTGGCAAGGCCACCCTGGGCGGTTTCCTTCAACGAGCAAGGGAGGGCGTCCCCCACCCGGCGCATGGCATCTATGACTTCGTCCACGGGGATCTTGCTCTCGATTCCCGCCAGAGCCATCTCGGCGGCGGAGAAGGCGATCACAACGCCCGCCACGTTCCGCTTGATGCAGGGAATCTCCACCAATCCAGCCACCGGGTCGCAGACCAGACCAAGCTGGTTCTTGATGGCCATGGCGCAGGCGTGGGCGACCTGGGCGGGAGAGCCTCCCATCATCTCCACCATGGCAGCGGCCGCCATGGCGGAGGCTGAACCGCACTCAGCCTGACAGCCGCCTTGGGCCCCGGCCACTGAGGCATTCTCTGCGATGACCATGCCGATGGCCCCGGCGGTGAAGAGGGCCATGACCGCAGACCTTTCCGGCAGGCCCCGGTCCTCCACCAGGGAGAGGAGGGCGGCGGGGAGAATGCCGCAGGACCCGGCGGTGGGGGCGGCTACGATCTTGCCCATGGCGGCGTTGTACTCGGCCACGGCGGTGGCCCGGGCCATGGCCCCGCAGAGGAAGGAGCCGGTCATTCCGCCGTCGGCGGCCCTGGCCCACAGTTTGGCAGCGTCCCCGCCGGTGAGGCCGGAGGTGGAGCGAAGTCCGGGATCACTCCCGGCCTTCACCGCCTGGGCCATGACGGCCAGGCGGTTCTTCATGCGGTCGTAGAGCACATCGGAACTCTCCCCCATCTCCTCGGCCTGGTCGTTCAAAACCAGCTGTGAGAGCGAGAGCCCGGCTTTTTCTGCCGCCCCGCACAGGGCGGCGACGGAATCATATTTCAGCATACTGGTATTCTCCTTAAATGGAACGGATGAGGATGGCCCGGGTCACGTTGGGCAGGACCCGGAGGCCGTCCAGCAGATCGTCAGGTATCTGGTCGTCCACCTCAATGGTCATGACGGCGATCCCCCCCTTTTCCGGGCGGGTGAGCCGGAAGTTTCCGATGTTCAGGGTGGATTCGGCCATGTAGTTGGTGACGGCGGCAATGGTGCCCGGCTTGTCATAGTGGAGGACCAAGAGGGTGTTGTACTGCCCGGTGAAGGAGACCTCCATCCCGTCCAGCTCGGTGACCAGAATGTTGCCGCCCCCGATGGATGAGCCCTGGAGGGTGCAGACCCTGCCCTGGTCCCCCACCAGACGGATGCGGGCAGTGTTGGGGTGAGCACCGGGGAGTTCCCCGGTGGTGAAGGTGTAGCGGAGCCCAGCCCGTTCGGCCAGGGCCAAAGCGTCCCTGAGACGCTCGTCCCCGGACTGGAAGCCCAGAATGCCCGCAATGAGGGCCTTGTCGGTGCCGTGGCCCTTATAGGTCTTGGCGAAAGAGCCGGAGAGAAGGATGTGGGCCTCCACGGGCTTTTGCCCCAGAATCTTATAGGCGGCGAAGCCCAGCCGGGCCGCCCCGGCAGTATGGGAGCTGGAAGGGCCGATCATCACCGGCCCGATCATATCAAAAACATTCATGGTGGTTCACCTGCTTTTCTGGTTTCGCTACCATCATAATATAGAATGTTGGAATTTACAACAAAAAAAGACTGCCGCAAAATGGGGCGGCAGTCTTTTTTTGCGGGATACGCTGGTCGAGGTTTTAGCATCTGCGGTAGGTGCGGGTGATTTTCCGGAGCTTGGCGGCCACGTCAGGGTTGATGGCCGCCTCCCGCACCCGCCAGGACCAGTTTTGGGGCCCCATGGTGCCGGGGTGGTTCATCCGGGCGTCGGCCCCCAGACCAAGG
>JAHHSF010000032.1 GCA_020025375.1 Oscillospiraceae bacterium
TTGGGCTGTACCGTATCTTTTTTATGCGATAAAACAGCAGGTGCCGAAAAATCTCGACACCTGCTGATCTTTTCTTATACGCCTTCCTGCGGAGATTTTAGGAGCCCGCTCCTAACGATTGCACCGTTTTACGACTCATGGGAGTATAAACGGTATGCTCGCCATGATGATACAGGCGCTTTCTCCTTGAACCCTTGCTATGCTTATTATTCTTTCAGATTCTATACTCGTTGCTCTTATGACTATGAATTCCAATTTTCTAAGTGCTAGAAATATTGGAATAGGGTGAACAGATTTAAGTGTTGTCTTCTTTGCTGCCGTCCTTGACCTGACTCAAAATATCTTCGACGGCTACATCATACAGCTTTGCCAAAGCGATTAAATTAGACATGCTGGGATCGCTTGCGCCGCTTTCCCATTTGGATACGGCTTGACGGCTGACACCTAGTCTTTCTGCCACAAATTCCTGGGTCATCTTGCATCGGATTCTGTGTTCTTTCAAAACATCTCCCAACGCTTTTTTTACGCTGTTTTTTTCTTCTCGTGCTTCCTTACTGCCGATGTACTTTTTTAATGCCCTGCAAAGTAAGACAAACAGATAGACGATTCCGGAAAAAATCGCAATCATGATCGGCAGGACAACGATAAACATAATAATAGTAGTTTTCATATTAGACGCCCTTTCTCTTTTATGGTAGCTATATCATACTGAAAAAGGTGAAGTTGCTCTACCAACTATCCTGCTACTTTCAGTTGCATCATCTAATCCAGGCTTAAATGTATGAGTGCTAGAATAATTTTGATAGGTCTAACACTTTACTTTCTCAATATTATATCATCGTCTGCTGAATTTGCTAACTATTTCAGGAGCCGTGTGATTACCAGTTGCGAAGGTGGGGGATTCTCCCACTGTCGGATAAAAACCAGGGGCAATCCCGAAGGATCGCCCCTGACAGGTGGTTAAGTGTAAATCAGTTCGGCATTACCAGATGAAAGCGTTTTCGTGTTTTCTGAATTACTTCCTTATCTGGCGTATGCAAAGGGGCGGCACGCTTTTTTGCGTTTTACAGGTCCTTTCCCAAATCGACCACCTTGCCGCCCTTCATCACGAAGGAGCACTCAGACAAGGCCTCGTGGTCGGTGAGCAAATCCCTTCCCCACCCCGCCAAATCAGCCATCTGTCCGGGAGCAATGGAGCCCAGCTCAGGCCGGCGGAGTATCTTGGCGTTGTCGCTGGTGGCGGCCACCAGGGTCCGCAACGCTGGGATACCACTGTCCCGCCAGGCCTTGAACTCCCGCCAGCAGTCGTAGTTGGGATAGAGGCTCACAATATCGGTACCGTAGCCCACCAGCAGATCACTGTGGAGAATCATGTCCACCAGCACGCACCGGCCCTCCTTCAGTTTTTCGGCGTAGTGGAGGAGCTTGGCCCGGAACTCCGGGGGCTTTTTCGCCAGCATGGCCTCGTCCCCCCGGATGATTTCCTCATAGGGCACGAAGGTTGGAACCACATAGGCCCCCTTGGACCGCATGAGCTCCGCCGTCTCCCGGTCGATCATGGAGGCGTGCTCCACCCCCGTGATTCCCAGGTTCACCAAAAGGGATACCATTTCGGCGCTGTAGACGTGGGCGGTGGTGGGCTTGCCCAGATGCCGGGCCACGTCCAGGACCGCCCTTATCTCGTCCTCCTCCAGCTGCATTTCCTCCGGTCCGTCGTTGGGGGAGGCGAAGCCGCCGGTGGCCATGAGCTTCACCACATCGGCCCCGTACTTGATCTCCCGCCGGGCGGCCGCCCGGGCAAAGTCCACCCCAGTGCCGATATTGGGGTAAAGCCCCTGCATGGCCTCGGCCAGGATCGGGTTGGCACGGAAATAGGTGGAAGCATCTGTGTGGGAGCCGGGAGCGTTGATGGAGTGGGCCACCACCACCAGCCGGGAGGCCTCGAAGAGGCCCTCGTCGATGGCCCGCTTCACGTCCACCGCTCCGAAGGAGCTGATCTTCCCTCCGGCGTGGCGCACGGTGGTAAAGCCCCGCTTCAGCGACTGCCGGGCATTGTAGAGGAGGGTCAGGGTCTTTTTCTCGTCAGAGGCGGTAAAACGGGCCATGGGTCCCCCTGTCTGGTTTGAGAGAAAGTCAAAGTGGACATGGGCGTCGATTAGTCCGGGGGTCACAGTGAGATGGGACAGGTCAATGACCTCCGCGTCCGGGGGGCAGGCTAAGTCCTCCCCCACTGCCATGATGCGGTCCCCCTCCACAAGGATTCGGACGTTTTCCCTCAGTTCCTGGCGAAGCCCATCGAAACAGGCCCCGCAGATCACATAGCTTTTCTTCACAGCGCTTCCCTCCCTGATGGTATTCCATTTTTCTCATCTTAGCATTGCCCCCCTCCCTTGTCAACTCAAGTGGTGCAGGAAGTCAAAAAAGCTCTGCCGGAAACCCTCAGTTCCCGGCGGAGCTTTTTATTTCTCCCGCGCTATTCCTGACACATCCGGTAGCCCACGCCCAGCTCATTGATGATATATCGGTTTTCTCCCGGCTTGGAGCCCATCTTTTTTCGGATATTTGCCATATTGACCTGCAATTTTTTCACGCTCCCCTGGTCCGAGCCGCCCCACACAGCCCGGATGATGGCGGAGTAGGTCATCATCTTTCCGGCGTGCTCGGCCAGCACCGCCAGGATATTGTACTCTGTCTGGGTAAAGCGGACCTCCTTCCCAGCGATGGTCACCCGGCGCTTTTCATGGTCGATTTCCAGATCCCCCATGGTGAACCGCCCTCCAGGCAGGCCCTCCGGCCCGCTCCGGCTGTCCCGCAGGGCCACCCGCACCCGGGCCAACAGTTCCGAAATGCCGAAGGGTTTGGTGACGTAATCGTTGGCCCCCAGGTCCAGGGCGTACACCTTGTCCAACTCCTGGGTCCGGGCCGAGAGAACCAGGATAGGGATCGCCGAAGCCGCCCGAATCTCCCGGATCAGCTCCAGCCCATCCATGTCTGGCAGACCCAGATCCAGAATCACCAGATCGGGCAGGTGGGAGTGAAACAGCAGGCTGGCCTGGGCCCCGGTCTTTGCCGGGATGACCTGATAGGCGTTTGCCTCCATGATGGTCTGCACGAAGTCCCGGATGTTCTCCTCGTCCTCCACCAGGAGAATCTTGTATTTATTGTTGCTCATTCCTCTGTCTCCTCCATTTTCAGGGCAAAGCGGAACAAGGCCCCGCCCTCCTTCCGGTTCTCCGCCTCCAACACGCCCCCGTGGGCTCGGACGATGGTAGCGCATACCGACAGGCCAATGCCCATGTTGCTTCGCTGGCTGTCCGCCGGTGTATCAATAGGGTCCAGATACCCGGCAAAAAGATTCTCTATCCGCTCCTTTGGAATACCGCACCCATTGTCCGCAATTTCAAAGACCGCCTTGTCCCCCTCTGTATGGACCGCGAGGGAGAGCCAGGTCATTCCCCGGGCGTGGAAAACGGCGTTTTCCAACAGATTGACCAGTACCTGCTCCATAAGGATCCCATCCATAGGGATGCTGATGAAGTCCCCGGGGATGTTTACTGTCACCGGCTGGCCGGGATACCGCTTCCGAAACTTCACCAGGGTGGCGTCGATGAGCTCCTCCAGCACAGTGGGGGTCTTTATGACCCGGACCCGCTCCCCGCCAATGCGGGTCACCGACAAAAGGTTCTCCACCATGCGGATGAGCCACTGGGAATCCTTCCGAACCTCCTCCAGCATCTTGAGCTGGCGCTCCCTGGGCAGCTCATCGTAGTTCTCCATGAGCACCGAGACCGAACCGTCGATGGAGGTCAGGGGGGTACGCAGGTCGTGGGATACTGCCCGCAGGAGATTTGCCCGCATTTTCTCCCGCTCCACCTCAGCCCGCACCTTCTCCTGCTCCTTGATTTTGGCGGTGAGGGTCCCGGTGACGATGGCCACCGTGAGCATGACCACGGCAGAAAACAGGTTTTCCGGCAGAGAGAAGTTGAAGGCATAATAAGGAAAGGTAAAGGCGTAATTCACTGCGAACACGCTGAGCAGGGACGCCAATATCCCCCACAGATAGCCCTGGGTCCACAGGGAGACGAGAAAGGTGCCCAGCACGAAGATCATGGGAATCAGTGCATCAATGTCAAAATACTCCTGAAAGAGTAGGCTGATCCCGAAGGCCGCCGCCACCATCAGAAGGGTCCGCACGCCGTCCTTACCATACGCCGCCGCCCGCTTCATCGTCCTCCTCCTTTCCGGTTTTCCCTTACGCTCCACACAATGATACCACAAAAGGCCTGTTTTTTCCTCCTCACTGTACCATGTTTCCGGCTAAGATGCGGCAAAGATTTTCTCTCCGCCCCGCAGGCCATCTGTCCAACGTCCCCAAGGAAGCGCGCCCTCTTTTTCCTTCCACGCCCACCAAATCGGCCGGTCTCCAGGCCCTTCTTATCCATTTCTTAGCCGTCCTGTCGTTGACAAAAGCCAGCCGCGGTGGTAGGTTAATATCGCAAATTCAAGCAAGAAAGCGAGGTGAAAATAGGGCATATTGCACAATCGATACTGTCCGCCAGTCGCTCTGGCCCATAAAGAAACCGTGCCAACGATGACCGGGGTATCTCAAAACGAAGGGTGCGGCGCACCCAATCAAAGGAGTGTTTGAGAGTATGAGCAACCAAACCCAGACTTTGGAAAACCGCGACGGTTTCAGCAGTAAGCTAGGCTTTATCCTCGCCTGCGTCGGCTCCGCCGTGGGCATGGGTAATATCTGGCTCTTCCCTGTCCGCATGGCCACCTATGGCGGCGCGTTCCTCCTTGTATATCTGATTTTTGATGTGATCCTCGGCCTGTCCGGCGTAATTGGCGAAATGAGTTTCGGCCGGGCCGCCCGCAACGGTCCCGTGGGTGCCTTCGGCACCGCCGCCGCCTCCCGCGGGGAGAGCAAGCGGAAGATCGGCCAGATTGTAGGTGGCCTTCCCATGGTGGGCGCCCTGATGCTGGCCATCGGCTACTCCGTCGTGGTGGGCTGGATCTTTAAGTACACCTTTGGTTCCTTCACCGGCTCCGTCCTGGCCCCCACCGATGTGGCAGGCTTCGGTGCCGCCTTTGACTCCACCGCCAGCTCCTTCGGCAACAATATGTGGCTCATCATTGCCCTCGTCGTCACCTTCGCCATCATGACCCTGGGAATTTCCGGGGGTATTGAGAAGGCCAACAAGATTATGATCCCCCTCTTCTACGTCATGTTCATTGGCCTGGCCATCTATGTGGCTTTCCAGCCCGGTGCCGCTTCCGGCTATCAGTGGATGTTCACCATCGACCCCGAGCAGTTCAAGGACCCCATGATGTATGTGTACGCTCTGGGCCAGTCCTTCTTCTCCCTGTCCCTGGCCGGTAACGGCACCGTCATCTACGGCTCCTACCTGTCCGACAAGGAGGACGTGGTAAGCTCCGCCCTCATCACCGCCGTCTTTGACACCTGTGCCGCCATGCTGGCCGCCCTGGTCATCATCCCCGCCATGGCCACCACCGGTGCCGAGCTCACCAGCGGCGGCCCCGGCCTCATGTTCGTCTCCCTGCCCCATCTGTTCTCCGGCATGCCCGGCGGCCAGCTTGTCATGATCATCTTCTTCGTGGCCGTTCTCTTCGCTGGCCTGACTTCTCTGGTCAACCTGTTTGAGGCTCCCATCGCCACCCTCCAGGACAACCTGAAGTTCAGCCGTTCCAAGGCCGTTATCGTCATCGCCGCACTGGGCGTGGTCGTGTCTCTGTGCATCCAGGGCATCGTGTCCGACTGGATGGACTTCGTCTCCATTTACATCTGCCCCTTGGGTGCCGGTCTGGCCGGTATCTTCTTCGCCTGGGTCTGGGGCAAGAAGGCCGTGGAAGACGCCGTCTCCACTGGCCGCAAGAGCCCCATCGGCAGCTGGTACTACCCCCTGTACAAGTGGGTATTCTGCGGGCTGACCATGATTGTCTTTGTCGCCGGCATCGTTTTCGGCGGGATCGGCTAACAGCGACACACTCTCTTTTCTTTACGTTCTCCAATCTTTCATACGGACAAAGCGGCCAGCCCCTCGGGGCCGGCCGCTTTGTCCGTTTCATGCTATCTTCTGTTACTCTCCCTTCAGGGAGTCGATAATACCATCGGCCAGAGCCTCCAGCTCGGCGGCCTTATCCGCCCCAAGGGAGGATGCCATACTGATTCTCTCGTTGAGGACGGTCATGTTCTTCATCTCCTCATCGATGAACTTCTGCATCAGGTCCCCGGACTTGCAGGCCCAGGAGCCGTTCTCGATAAGGGCGAAGGTGCGGTTCTGAAGGTTCAGGGCCTTCATGTCCTCCAGGAAGCTCTTCATCACCGGGTAGATGCCCAGGTTGTAGGTCACGGAAGCCAGGACAATATGGCTGTACTTGAAGGCCTCGGCAATGAGATAGGAGACATGGGTGTTGGACACGTCGTAGAGGGCCACGTCGGTGACACCCTTCTCGCACAGCTTGGAGGCCAGGGCCTGAGCGGCGGCCTCGGTGTTGCCGTACATGGAGGCATAGGCGATCATCACGCCCTTCACCTCGGGCTCGTAGCGGCTCCACTTGTCGTACTTGTCGATGAAGTACATGAAATCCTTCCGCCACACGGGACCATGGAGGGGGCAGATATATTTGATCTGGTCCAGGATGGTCCCGGCCTTTTTCAGCAGGAGCTGGATGTGGGGGCCGTACTTGCCCACGATGTTGGTAAGGTAGCGGCGGGCCTCGTCAATCCAGTCCCGGTCGAAATCCACCTCGTCGGCAAAGAGCTTGCCGTCCAAGGCGATAAAGGAGCCGAAGGCGTCGGCGGAGAAAAGGACGCCGTTGGTCACGTCAAAGGTGACCATGGCCTCGGGCCAGTGGACCATGGGGGCAGCCACAAAGGTAACGGTGTGGGTACCAAAGGTGTGCGTGTCCCCCTCCTTCACCTCCACCAGCTCATGGCCGTCCACCTGGAAGCCAAACTGGCGCATGAGCATGAAGGATTTCTCGGTGGAGATGATCTTGACCTTAGGCCAGCGGAGGAGTATCTCCTCGATGGAGGCGCCGTGGTCAGGCTCCATATGGTTGATGACCAGCCAGTCCAGGGGACGGCCCTGGAGCAAATATTCCATATTCTCCAGAAGCTGGCGGCAGGCCGACCAGTCCACGGTGTCGAAGAGGACGGTCTCCTGATCCAGGAGAAGATAGGCATTGTAGCTGACCCCACGGGGGATGGGATGGATATTTTCAAAGAGGGCCAGCCGGTGGTCGTTGGCGCCCACCCAGTACAGGTCCTCGGTCACGTTACGTACGCAGTGCATAGTTCGTTCCTCCTTCTATACCGTCAAGCCTCGATAAACTGATCCTTGCCCTCGGCGCACTCGGGACAGACCCAGTCCTCCGGGAGCTTCTCAAACAGCGTGCCGGGTGCGATCTCCGCATCGGGATCGCCCAGCTCGGGCACGTACTCATAACCGCAGCCACCGCAGACGCAGTGCTTGCCCATGGGTGTGGGCTTGGGGGCGGGGGGCCGCTTCATCTTCACCATGGGAGGCGCGGGTTCCTTCTTTCCGGTGTCCAGGGCGGCGGTGAGCAGGGGCAGAATCTCGCACACGTCCCCCACGATGCCGTAGTCACAGTTTTTGAAAATGGGGGCGTTTCCATTCTTGTTGATGGCCACGATGGTGGAGGCATCCTTGATCCCCTTCAGGTGCTGGACAGCCCCCGAAATGCCACAGGCGATGTAGAGGTTCCCGGTAAATTTCTGGCCGGACATACCCACATAGCGGTTCAGTGGCACGTACTTCAAGGTCTCAGCCACGGGGCGGGAGGAGCCGATGGCGGCTCCCGCGGCGGCGGCCAAATCCTGGATGAGCTTCATGTTCTTCTTGTCCCCAATGCCCTTACCGGCGGAAACCACCCGCTCGGCCTGAGCGATGGGAGTGTCCATGGCGATGCCCACGGTGAAATCATGGCCATCCTTCTTCAGCGCGGCCACCAGGGCCTCCACCTTATCCTTGGCCTCGCCCTCCTTAAAGAGCATCTTCTTCCGCACACCGGTGATAGGGGCAGGCTTTTTCGCCACGGAACGGCCGCCGCCGCCCCCCTCCTTGGGCATCTTTCCAATGAGGTGGGAGGCAATCACCACCCGCTGAATCTCGTTGGTACCCTCGTAGATGGTGGTGATCTTGGCATCCCGGTACATCCGCTCCACATCCATACCCTTAAGGAAACCGGTGCCGCCGAAGATCTGGACGGCATCGTTGGTGACCTCCAGGGCGATGTCGGAGGCGTACATCTTGGCCATGGCCGACTCCATGCCGTAGGGGAGGTGGTGCTCCTTCAGCTCGGCAGAGGAATAAATGAGGAAGCGGGCACAACGGAGCTTGGTGGCCATGTCGGCCAGCTTGAAGCTGATGGTCTGCTGGGCGGCAATGGGCTTACCGAACTGGATCCGCTCCTTGGCATAGTCCAGGGCCTGTTCAAAGGCCCCCTGGGCGATCCCCAAGGCCTGGGCCGCGATGCCGATGCGGCCGCCATCCAGGGTGGCCATGGCAATCTTGAAGCCTTCCCCCTCCTTGCCCAGCAGGTTTTCCTTGGGCACCTTCACATCGTTGAAGATGAGCTCAGCGGTGGAGGAGGAGCGGATGCCCATCTTGTCGTAGTGGTCCCCAAACTCGAAGCCCTTCCAGCCCTTCTCCACGATGAAGGCCGAGATTCCCCGGGTGCCAATGTCCGGGGTGGTGACGGCAAAGACCACGTAGGTATCCGCCTTGGGTGCATTGGTGATGAAAATTTTCCCGCCGTTGAGGAGCCAGTGGTCCCCCTTGTCCACAGCCGTGGTCTCGGTGCCTCCGGCGTCGGAGCCAGCGTTGGGTTCGGTCAGGCCGAAGGCGCCGATTTTCTCCCCCTTGGCCAGGGGGACCAGGTATTTCTGCTTTTGGGCCTCTGTGCCGAAGGCGAAGATGGGCCATGAGCCCAAGGAGACGTGGGCGGAGAGGATGACGCCGAAGCCGCCGTCCACCCGGGAGAGTTCCTCCACGGCAATGGCATAGCTCAGGGCATCCAGCCCGGCCCCGCCGTATTCCACGGGATAGGGGATCCCCATCCAGCCGTTCTCCCCCAGCTTTTTCACCGCCTCGGCGGGGAACTCGTTCTGCTGGTCCAGCATAAAGGCAATGGGCTTGACCTCCTCCTCGACGAAGGCACGAATCTTTGTGCGAAGCTGCTCATGGTCCCGAGTGGTCTGGAATAACATGTATGGTTCCTCCCTTTCTTTTCTATATTAGATAATTTTTATCCACTTTAGGAGAAAATTTTCCGCCCCTTCTCTCCGGGGCGTTGCTGGCTGCTTCTGTGCCCTTAGCATATCAATTTGGATAATGTTTGTCAAGTATAATTTTTACATTTTGTGCAACTTTTTACAAGGCCCCAAAAATGACACAAGCTCCCTCCATTTTTTCTCTTTGTTCCCCTCCCACGGCCCCTGAAGGCCCGGGACATCTTCCCCTTCGAGTCCCCTCTTTGACAAAAAACCACCCGCTGTGCATATGCGCACGGCGGGTGGTTTACTTTCTTTAATCGGTTTCTTCGGGGGCAAAGAAGGAGTCCAGCTTGTGGGCCCGCAGCTCCTTTTCCAGGGCCTTCTGAATGTCGCACAGGCGGCAATGAACGGAACAATCTCCGTTTTGCTCCCGCCAGGAGCAGGTATAGTCGGCCTCCATACAGGCGTTGATGGCGTACCGCTCCTCCATGACCACCATCAGGTCGTACAGGCTGGTGTGCCGCAGATCAGCCTTGAGTCGCCAGCCTCCATCCGCCCCCCGGACCACTTCTGTGAAGCCGCCCTTCGCCAGCTTTTTCAGAATCTTGTAGGCAAAGGCCTGGGGAACCAGCTCGCGCTCGGCCAGCTCTCCTGCGGTGTGCCACTCCCCGTCACGCAGGGAACGCAAAAGCCGCAGGGCGTAGTCAGTCTCTCGAGTCAGTATGGGATCTCCCTCCTTCTTCTCTGTGCTTCTATCCTATCAAACTAGACATATTATGTCAAGTATATTTTCGAGTTTATGCCGGTTTTTCCATCCTCTCTCCTCCTTTTTTGTTCGCATAACACATCGATTTTATATAGACAACGCCCCCAAAGGGCGGTATCATAGAAGATGATCCAACTTCCCAGAAAGGAGCCCTCTTATGAAACATCACATCCGTCTGGTCTCCCCGGACGCGCTGCCCGCCAATCAGCGGGACTTTCTTCACCTGCTCCTCCACTGCCGCGCTCTCCCCATCGCCCGCTTCACCTTGGAGAGCACCCGGGAAGAGGACTTTTACTCCGTGGCCCTGGCCCCCGTCTTTCTCCGCTCGGCCGCCGACGACATGGCCGCCGTGAAGGAGGCGGGTGCCTTTCTCGTCAGCCTGGAGGAAAAGGGCCTGCTCACCTTAGACTACGATATTCCCCTCAAGGACTACCCTTATGAGGAGTACCATAACAGCGCCCTCTACGCCTACTTTGTCTCCACCGTGGCCGAGGGGGCCAAGAGCCGGAGCTTCCTGGGGGATACCCCCCGCCTGGAGCTGGGGAGCATGGCCCTCACCCAACTGGGGGAGCGTCTGGTCCGCCTGAACCACCAGTGAGGCTGGGCTGCGTGGTCATGGCCTCCGGCCTCTCCCGGCGGTTCGGGGCCAACAAGCTGACCGCCCCCTTCCGGGGCCGTCCCTTGCTCTCCTGGACCCTGACCGCCCTCCCCATGGAGGAGCTGGACCGGGTCCTGGTGGTCACCCGCTCGCCGGAGGTGCAGGCCCTCTGCGGGGAAGCCGGACTCTCCTGCCTTCTCCATGACAGGCCTTTCCTCAGCGATACCATTCGCCTGGGGGTAGCCGCTATGGAGGAGCTGGACGGCTGTCTCTTCACCGTGGGGGACCAGCCCCTCTGCACCAAGGAGAGCCTTGCCCGCCTCCTGGCCGCCTTCCGGGCCGCGCCCCAAACCCCCGCCCGGCTCTCCTGGGAGGACCGCCCCGGAAATCCGGTCCTCTTCCCCGCCTCCTTCTTTCCCGCCCTGGCAGCTCTGGAGGGGGAAGCGGGCGGCGGCTCCCTCCTGCCCCCCGAGACCACCCTTGTCCCGGTCTCCCACCCCTGGGAGCTGGAGGATGCCGACACCCCAGAGGC
>JAHHSF010000033.1 GCA_020025375.1 Oscillospiraceae bacterium
GAGGAGGAGATCATGGAGTATGTGACCCGCGGGCCGATGGAGACCGAGGCCCTGGGAGAAAAGCTGGCCGGAAAGCTGAAGGCCGGGGACGTAATTGCCTATACCGGGGATCTGGGGGCGGGAAAGACCGCTTTTACCCGCGGCCTGGCCCGGGGGCTTGGTGTCACCGACCGGGTGACCAGCCCCACCTTCACCATCGTCAATGAATACGAGGGCAGACTGCCCCTCTTCCACTTCGATATGTATCGCCTGTCCTCCTCTGAGGAGCTTTTCGACATCGGCTGGGAGGACTATCTGGAGCGGGGGGGTGTCTGCGCCGTGGAGTGGAGCGAGAACATCGACGACGCCCTGCCCGAGGACTGCATCTGGGTCCGCATCGCCCGGGGCGGGGAGGATGAGGAGCGCATCGTGACTATCGAGGGGGTGGAGCTGTGAAAATTTTAGCTTTGGAGAGCTCGGCGGTCGCCGCGTCGGCGGCGGTGACAGAGGACGAAAAACTGCTGGGCATGGCCTTTCAGAACAGCGGCCTCACCCACAGCCGGACCCTCATGCCCATGGTGGAGGATCTGCTGAAAAATATGGAGCTTACCCTGGACGGTATCGATCTTGTTGCCGTGGCGGCGGGGCCAGGCTCCTTTACCGGCCTGCGCATCGGGGTGTCCACCGCCAAGGGACTGGCCTGGGCGGGGGAGAAGCCCTGTTGTGCCGTGTCCACCCTGGAGGCCATGGCCTGGTCGGTTGCCCACATGGGGGGCCAGCTCTGCCCGGTTATGGATGCCCGGCGGAAGCAGGTCTACAACGGCAGGTTTGAAGTGATAGACGGGGTCCCTATCCGCATCAGGGAGGACCGGGCTATCAGCCTGGAGGAGCTCTGCGAAGAGATTGCAACGGACGGCAAAAAAACGCAAATTTTAGTTGGAGATGGTGCGGGACTATGCTATAATAGATTCCAAGAATGGGGGCTGTCCGCCCTTTTGCCCCCGCCCCACCTGTGTCTGCAAAATGCCTGGGGGGTAGCCCGTGCTGCCATGGAGCTGGCCCGACAGGGAAGGACGGTCCCTGCCGCCCGGCTGGTCCCGGAGTACCATCGGCTCAGCCAGGCTGAGCGGGAGCGGCTCAATAAAGAAAAGAGGAGCAACGATTATGGAAAATAAAGTACACATTATGGACCACCCCCTGCTACAGCATAAGCTGACCATCCTCCGGGATGAGCGGACCGGCGTGAAAGAGTTCCGCGAAGTGGTCAGCGAGATTGCCACACTCATGTGCTACGAGGCCACCCGGGACCTGCCCCTGTCCGATGTGGAGATTAAGACCCCCGTGGCCACCGCCACCTTTAAGAAGCTGTCCGGGAAGAAGCTGGCCATCGTGCCCATCCTCCGCGCCGGCCTGGGCATGGTGGACGGTATCCTCACCCTCATCCCCTCCGCCAAGGTGGGGCACATCGGCCTGTACCGGGACCCCAACACCCTGGAGCCGGTGGAGTACTACTGCAAGATGCCCAACGACATCGCCGAGCGGGACGTCATCATCCTGGACCCCATGTTGGCCACCGGCGGCTCTGCCACCGCCGCCATCCAGTTCATGAAAAACTACGGAGTGAAGAACATCAAGCTCATGAATATCCTGGCCGCCCCCGTGGGCATCGAGCGGGTCAACAAGGACCATCCCGACGTGGACATCTATGTTGCCGCCGTGGATGAGAAACTCAATGACCACGGCTATATCGTTCCCGGCCTGGGCGATGCCGGCGACCGAATCTTCGGTACCAAGTAAAAAGAAGTGCGGAAAGGGAAGGAGCCGGACGCTTTGCGTTCGACTCCTCTGCCAAAAATTTCAGGTTTTTGCGCATCTCGGGCTTGACAATGCATTTTCAACTCTCTATACTGAATTCGTACTGGCGACATATAAGGTAGCCAGCCAAAAACGATTGGAGGAAATAGAATGAAAAAGAGAACCGTAGCGCTTTTTTTGACGCTTGGCCTCTGTCTGGGCCTGGTAGGGGGGGCGTTTGCCGCTTCCAATAACGAGACCATTTCCGCGTTGCTCAACCGTGACCTGAAGGTGGTCTACAACGGTGTGGAGCAGCACATGACCGATGCCGCCGGAAAGCCTGTCTACCCCATTAGCTACAACAACACTACCTATCTTCCCGTCCGTGCCATCAGCAGCATGATCGGCTTGCCCATTGAGTTCGATTCCGCCACCTATTCGGTGGTCATGGGCGCTAAGGAGACGCAGCCCGCCGCCCTCACCAGCATGACCAATTCCGGCGGGACCGAATTCTCCTCCATCATCCGGGACGCCGAAGAGCTGAAGGTTTCCACTGCCGATGGCCTCCAGACCTATACCACCGGCATCTACTGGGACATCTGGAACGGCAGCAGCTCCGCCACCAAGGCCCGGGCCATCATGTTCAATGTCAAGGGCTACTCCACCTTGAGCTTTACCGCTTGGTCCGATGTGGATGCCACCGTGTTGGTCTATGACCAGGACGGCAATATCTTCGCCCAGCTGGATGTGGCCGCTAACTCCGCCGTCACCAAGACTTACACTTTGGACGCAAACACTACCCAGCTTGGTTTTGCGGCCAATGGTCCTCTTGCCAAGGAAGGCACCATGAAGATTCTGGACCCCACAGTGAAATAAGAGTCGGGACATCTCCAAAGGAAGCCGACCCGGGCGGGCCGCTGATGCGGCCCGCCCTTTTTGTGCATTTTGCGGGGCAAGCTCCTCTGATTTCCCCAGATACAAACAGGGCGAGAATCCCCCCTCGTTCATTCCACCTTGTGAAACCCTCCGAGATGTGCTATACTATTCTATTATGGAATATTATTGCCATGAGGTGGTTTTAAAATGAAAGTAGTCGTTTTGGCGGGCGGTCTGTCCCCGGAGCGAAATGTGTCCCGTTCCACGGGGGCCAAGGTGTGTCAGGCCCTGCGGGACCTGGGCCATTCGGCGGCCCTGGTGGATATGTACTTTGGCCTGGAAGACTATGAGGGCACGCTGGAGAGTGCCTTCCAGGCTCCCATTCCCGAGGACTGGAAACAGGTGAGCCGTCAGGCACCCAATCTGGAGCAGGTGAAGAAGAGCCGCAAGTGGCAGGGGAAGGGTGCCTTTGGCAAGGGGGTCCTTGACCTGTGTGCTATGGCCGACCTGGTCTTTTTGGCCCTCCACGGCCAGTGCGGGGAGGACGGCCGGGTCCAGGCCGCCTTCGACCTGTTGGGGATTCCCTACACCGGCTCTGGCTATTTGGGAAGCGCCATCGCCATGGACAAGGACCTGACTAAGCGGCTTATTGCCGGTCTGGGGGTGAACACCCCCGCCTGGCAGATGGCGGCCTATACTGCCGCCGACGTGGACAGTCTCACCAGCCGTACCCCGGTACCCTGTGTGGTCAAGCCGGTGGACAGTGGTTCCTCCATTGGTGTGTCCATCGCCAAGGATAAGAAAGCCCTCCGGGCCGCCCTGCTGGACGGACTGAACTACGGTGGCCGTTGTGTGCTGGAGCAGTATGTGGCGGGCCGTGAGATTCAGGTGGGGGTTCTGGCTGGAGAGGCACTGCCCTCCATTGAGATCATCCCCAAAGAGGGGTTCTACGACTACGAGAACAAGTACCAGCCCGGGGCGGCGGAGGAGATCTGCCCAGCCCGGATTCCGGCGGAGGCCGAGCGGAAGGTGCGGGAAGCTACCCTGAAGGTCTACGACGCACTGAACCTCTCGGCCTACTCCAGGGCCGACTTTATCCTGGACCAGGAGGGCACCCCCTGGTTCCTGGAGATCAACACCCTGCCCGGTATGACACCTACCAGCCTGATGCCCCAGGAGGCTGCTGCCGCAGGGGTGGATTATCTGGCTCTGTGCCAGAAAATCATGGAGGCCTCCCTGGAGGCCCGCCGGCAAGGGAAATGAGGAGAAGCGATATGCAGCCTATTTCTATTTCTGAAATCATGGAAGCGGTGGGCGGGACCCTGCTGGGGGAGGGGGATTCCTCCATCACCATCAATAAGGTGGAGACTGACAGCCGTTCCATCACGGAGGGCTCCCTCTTTATCCCTTTGGTGGGGGAGCGGTTCGACGGCCACGCCTTTTTGAACCAGGCCCTGGAGAACGGCGCCGCCGCCTGCCTCACCCAGCGGGAGCGGGAGAGCTATCTGCCAGGCAAGTGCTACATCAAAGTGGACTCCACGCACCGGGCCCTGCGGGATCTGGCCAAGCACTATAAGAAAAAATTCCATATCCCCTTCATTGCCGTGACAGGCTCGGTGGGAAAGACCACCACCAAGGACATGATCGCCGCCGTCTTGGGAGAGCGTTACAACGTCCTCAAGACCGAGGGCAACCTGAACAACAACTTCGGCGTGCCCCGCACCCTCCTGCGACTGGAGCCGGAGCATGAGATCTGTGTCGTGGAAATGGGGATGAATCACGCGGGGGAAATCGACTACCTGGCTGAGATCGTGGAACCCGAGGCCGCCGTCATCACCAACGTGGGAGATTCTCACATCGAGCATTTTGGGAGCCGGGAGAATATCCTGAAGGCCAAGTGCGAGGTCTTTTCCCACATGAAGCAGGACGGCTTCGTGGTCCTCAACGGGGACGATGAGCTTCTCTCCACCCTCCGGGGCAAGCTACCCTTTGAGACTGTCTGGGTGGGAGGCAACGAGGGACTGGAGTACCGGGCCCTGTCGGTCTCCAGCGATGGGGAGCAGTACGTCCACTGCGATGTGACCACCCCCGCCGGGGAGTTTGCTGTGGATATCCCGGCTCTGGGCTTCCACATGATCTACCCGATGCTGTCTGCCGCCGCCATCGGCGCCCATTTCGGCCTGACCAATGAGGAAATCGCCAGGGGCGTCCTCCGGTTCGCCCCTACCAAGATGCGTATGAACATCATCAGCCGGGGGGAGAACATCACCATCCTGAACGACACCTACAACGCAAACCCCCAGTCCATGCGGGCAGCGGTGGAGGTCCTTTCCAAAAGCAAGAGCGCCCACAAGATGGCGGTGCTGGGAGATATGTTCGAGCTGGGTTCCCTGGCTCCCATGCTCCACGCCGGGGTGGGCGACTACCTGGGCAAGGCGGGCATTGACTGCTTGGTGGCCGTAGGCGAGAACGCCGAGCACATGGCCAAGGCCGCCGAGGAGGCCGGGGTGCCCGAGGTGTATTGGCGGCCCACGAAAAAGGAGGCCCTCACCGTTCTGGAGCAGGTGGTCCGTCCCGACACCACTATCCTGGTGAAGGCTTCCCGGGGCATGGAGTTCGAGGAACTCACCGCCTTTTTGCAGACCATCACCAAAGAAGCGTAAGAAAAGAGCCTTCCTCGGGGAGGGAGGCTCTTTGTTTAACCAAATAGTTTTTGGAGATTTTCCCGGAAGGGGGGATAGACGACCCCTTTTTCCGTGATGATGCCCGTGAGCAACTCATGAGGGGTCACATCGAAGGCGGGATTGTAGGTTCTGACGCCAAGGGGGGCGGTCTGCACCCCGGCCAGATGGGTCAGTTCCCCGCCCGCTCGCTCCTCGATGGGGATATGACTGCCGTCGGGCAGACGCAGGTCGATGGTGGAGGAGGGCAGGGCGGTATAGAAGGGGACCCCGTGGAAGTGGGCGTTCACCGCCACCGAATAGGTGCCGATCTTGTTGGCAAAGTCCCCATTGGCCGCCATCCGGTCACACCCCAGGACCACCATGTCGATCTTCCCGGCTCCCATAAGGCTGGCCGCCATGTTGTCAGCGATGAGAGTGGTGGGGATGCCGTCCTGGACCAACTCGTAGGCGGTGAGTCGGGCCCCCTGCAAAAGGGGGCGGGTCTCGTCGGCGTAGACCATGGAGACCTTGCCCTGCTGGTGCGCGGCCCGGATGACCCCAAGCGCCGTGCCGTATCCCCCGGTGGCCAAGGCTCCTGCGTTACAGTGGGTGAGGATATGGGCATGCTCCGGGACGACAGCCGACCCGAAACGGCCCATTTGGAGGTTCATTTCCACGTCCTGCCGGTGGATGGCCATGGCCTCCCGTTCCAGAGCCTCCAGGGCGGCGGGGGACTTGCCGTTGGCGGCGAGACACGCCTCCATCCGGTCTAAGGCCCAGAAGAGGTTGACCGCTGTGGGACGACTGGCGGAAAGGGTCGCTTTGGCCTCCGTCATTTTCTGGAAAAAGTCCTCATCGGACAGGCCGGAAAATTCCCGGGCGGCCAGGACGTAGGCGTAGGCGGCGCTCACCCCGATAGCGGGCGCGCCCCGGACCACCATGGTTTTAATGGCCCCGGCCACTTGGCGGAAGTCGGTGTACCGAAGCCAATATTCCGTCACCGGCAGTCTGGTCTGGTCCAATAGGAGCAGGGAGTTGCCCTGCCATTTGATGGCTTCCATGGATAGCCTCCTTAAAAAAAGTGTGTAGGGTAGGCGCATAGGAAAGATAAGACAAACGCAGACCCCAAAGCAGGCCGGCGGAGCGAGGGCTTATCTGACCGGCCATGCGTCTAACCTGTAACATGACAATCGGTTTTCTTCATCATAACATATAGAAAATGCGGAGACAATATCATGATTGAGATTTCCATCTCCGGCATCGAGAAAGAGTTCGAGGTCGGGAAGAAAATATTGGACGGGGTTACTTTCCAGGTGGACTCCGGGGAACGGGTAGGCCTGCTGGGCAAAAACGGCGCGGGCAAGACCACCCTGTTCAAGATTCTCACCGGCGAGCTGGAGCCGGACGAGGGGGAGATTGCCATCGCTCACGGCAAGCGGGTGGGTCTTATCTCCCAGATTCCCAACTACCCGGCGGACTACACCGTGGAGGATGTGTTGAATACCGCCTTTGAGCGGCTCCACGCCATGGAGGCCGAGATGAAGGAACTGGAGGAGCAGATGGCTATGGGGGAGGAGAGCGCCCTCCACCGTTACGGGACCCTCTCCGCCGCCTTTGAGGCCGGGGGCGGGTACGATACCGCCACTGAGCTCAACAAGGTCACCAACGGCCTGGGGATTCCCCAGGCCATGAGGACCCAGCTCTTTTCCAGTCTTTCCGGCGGGGAAAAGACCCGGGTGAACCTGGCCCGCCTCATTCTGGAGGACACCGACGTCCTCCTTCTGGACGAGCCGACCAACCACTTGGATCTCCACGCCACCGAATGGCTGGAGGAATACCTCCGCAAGTTCAAGGGCACCGTCCTCGCCATCTCCCATGACCGCTGGTTCCTTGACAAGACCGTTACCCGGATCGTGGAGCTCCTGGACGGCAAGGCAGAGTTTTACAGCGGAAATTACAGCTTCTATGTGGTGGAAAAGGAGGCCCGGTATCAGGAGCGGCTGAAGCAGTACGAGAAGGAACAAGCCAAGATCGAGCAACTGGAGAAGGCTGCCGAGCAACTTCGTATCTGGGCCTACTCAGGCAACGACAAGACATTCAAGCGGGCCCAGTCCATGGAAAAGCGCATCGAGCGGATGCGCACCACCGACAAACCAACCAAGGAACGGGGAATGGAGACCCGCTTCGGGGAGCGGGAGTTTAAAGGGGACGAGCTCTTCACTGTGAAGGGCCTGAAAAAGTCCTTTGAGGACCGCACCCTATTCTCTGATGTCAATCTGGAAGTCACCGGGGGGGAGCGCATCGCTCTGCTGGGAGACAACGGAACGGGCAAGTCCACCTTTGTGAAGATTCTGCTTGGTGAGGAGAAACCTGACGAGGGAAAGATTCGCCTGGGGCCCGCTGTGAAGACCGGCTACCTGCCCCAGGTAGTCCGCTTTACCCACCCGGAGCGCAATCTGGTGGATACCATGATCTACGAGCTGGACTGCTCCACCCAGACCGCCCGGAACCGCCTGGCCTCCTTCAAGTTCCAGGGGGAGGACGTGTTCAAGCAGGTCTCCGCCCTCTCGGGTGGGGAACAGAGCCGTCTGCGGCTCTGCATGCTCATGGACGAAGACATCAACTTTCTCATTTTGGACGAGCCTACCAACCACCTGGATCTGGCCAGCCGGGAGTGGATCGAGGAAGCGGTGGAGGACTACGGTGGGGCTCTTCTCTTCGTGTCCCATGACCGCTATTTCATCGACCGCTTTGCCACCCGCATCTGGATGCTGGAAAATGGCCGGATCACTGATTTTAAGGGTACCTATCAGGAATTCCAGGCCGCCCGGGCCAAAAAGTCTGAGCCGGCCCCCGCCGTGAAGGAGCCTGAACCGAAAAAGGAAAGACCCAAGCGTACCGGCGGCACCAAGATGCTGGAAAAGCAGGTGGCCGCTGCCGAGCGAGAGGTCACCAAGGCCGAAGAGCGGATGTATGACCTCACCTGTGAGATCGAGGAGAACGGCTCCAATTACCTGAAATTGCAAGAGCTTTACGAACAGCGCTCCACCCTGGAGGATGAGATCGCCCACCTTTACGCGGTGTGGGAGGATTTGGCGGCAGAGCTGGAGGAGGCCCAGGGCGAATGAGAAAAAAACAGTATTATAAGCCCTACGGCGGCCACCGCCGGAAGCCTTGGGTCACTGTTTTGGCCTGTCTGGCGGTGATCGCGGTAGCCAGCTTCGCCCTTTTGGAGCTTTTCATTGACCTGAAAGCCAGGACCAACCTCAACGGTGAGCCGGAGGTCATGGTCATCTTCGGTTGCAAGGTGGAGAAGTGGGGGCCTTCGGTCCTGCTCCAGGACCGGCTGGATGCCGCTCTGGACTATCTGACCGACCACCCGGACATGACCGTGGTGGTCACCGGGGGCAAGGGGGACGATGAGCACGTCTCCGAGGCACAGGCCATGTACGACTACCTCACCGCCAATGGGGTGGAGGAGGACAATATCCTTTTGGAGGATAAGTCCCGGAACACCTGGCAGAACGTGAATTACACCCTCGCCCTGCTGGAGGAGGAGGGGGATGACCTCACCGGGGACGTGGTGCTGGTGTCCAGCGGCTTCCACCTGGCCCGCATCCAGATGCTTTGGGACCGGGGACGTACCAAATTGCCTTTGGATGTGGGCTGCAACGACCAACATGTCTCCACCATAGCCGCCCCGGTGACCCATGTACCATCCGCCATCCAAATGTTTTTCCGGGAACCTTTGGCCCTGGTAAAATCCTTCCTACTTGACCGATAAAGGAGCTTCTGCCCATGCTGGAAAAACTGCAAGCCATTCAGCGGCGTTATGAGGAGGCGGAGGCCCGCCTTTCCGCCCCGGAGACCTACGGCGACCCTGCCCTGGTGGCCAGGCTCAACCGGGAGCAGAAGGAACTGGCCCCTCTTATTGAGACCTACCGCAAATACGAAGTCCGGAAGCGGGACTTTGCCGATGCCCAGGCCCTTCTCTCCGATCCGGACATGAAGGAGCTGGCCCAGGAAGAGTTTTCCTCTGCGAAGGCCGATTTGGAACGATTGGAGGAAGAATTGAAACTCCTCCTTCTGCCCTCCGACCCCAACGACGGCAAAAATGTCATCATGGAGATCCGGGCTGGGGTGGGCGGGGAAGAGGCAGCCCTCTTCGCAAACTCCCTGTTCCGTATGTACTCCATGTATGCCGCCACCAAAAACTGGACGGTGGAGACCGACAGCGTCAGCGAGACAGAACTTGGCGGTGTGAAGGAAATATGCTTTACAATAAATGGAGACGGAGCGTACAGCCGCCTAAAATTTGAGAGCGGGGTCCACCGGGTCCAGCGGGTGCCAGAGACCGAGTCCGGCGGCCGAATTCACACCTCCACCGTCACGGTGGCCGTTCTTCCAGAGGTGGACGAGGTGGAGTTTCAATTAAATCCCGCCGACGTGGAGATGCAAGTATTCCGGGCATCGGGCGCGGGGGGACAGCACGTGAACAAGACCTCCTCTGCTGTCCGCCTGATCCACAAGCCCACTGGCACTGTGGTGGAGTGCCAGCAAGAGCGAAGCCAGTTCCAAAACCGGGACAAGGCCATGCGTTTGCTCGCCTCCCGCCTGTACGAGGCCGAGCAGGAGAAGCAGGAGAGCGCCGTAACCGAGCAGCGCCGGACCCAAGTGGGCTCCGGGATGCGGAATGAGCGTATCCGCACCTATAACTTTCCCCAGGGGAGGCTCACCGACCACCGTATAGGGCTTACCCTTTACAGATTGGACACCGTCATGGATGGCGACCTGGACGAGATCATCGACGGCCTCCTCACCGCCGACCGGGCAGAGCGGCTGAAGGCATCGGAAGAATAAGGAGAAATGCAAAATGGAAATGATTATTCGCTATCCCGCCCTCCCCGAGGGCATGACCCAGAAGGACCTGGAATTTCAGTTGGCCGACACCCTGGACGACGGTGGTTGGCTTCTGGGCGCAGGAGCCGATGCCGAGGGGAATTGGTTGGATGTGGAGCTGGAGGATGAGAAGAACAACCCCAAGCACGCCATCCTGGCCGTGAAGGCCTACTTCCAGAGCGCTGAGTTTGATCCAAAGACCACCATTGAGCTGGCGGGCAAGCCCGTGGGCATCTATGAGTAAGCAGGTAAAGACCGCTCTGAAATGGGCGGCGTGGGGAGCCTGTCTGGGCCTTGCGGCCTATACCGGCATGCTGACGTGGATGTGCGCGTCGGTCTGTATCCGTCTGCCCAAGAGTGAGCCCTATCTGGGTCTGGAGCGGCTGCAGGAGTTGCAGTTCAAATGGGGCTTGAGTGCGGCGGTGTACGGCCTGGCCTGTCTGGCCCTTCTGCTCATAACCATCTATCTTTTCCGGCGTTTTAGAAAGAAGGAAACGGCTTGCGTACCAAACGATTGAATCAAGATCAGGTGGAGGAGGCCGCCGCCATTTTGAAGAACGGCGGCCTGCTGGGTATCCCCACAGAGACAGTCTACGGCCTGGGGGCCAACGGCCTGGACGACCACGCCGTGGCCCGTATTTTTGAGGCAAAGGGCCGGCCCCAGGATAATCCGCTTATTCTCCACGTTCCCACGGCGGAGTGGCTGATCCGCTACTGTAAGGAGATTCCACAGGCCGCCTTTGACCTGGCGGCGAACTTCTGGCCGGGGCCCCTCACCATGGTGCTGAAGCGCCGGGACATGGTCTCCGACCGGGTGACGGCGGGGCTGGATACCGTGGGGATGCGCTGTCCCGCCCACCCCCTC
>JAHHSF010000034.1 GCA_020025375.1 Oscillospiraceae bacterium
GGGAAATTCCCTCGGGCAACTCGCTTCTGGAGGGCTCGGCCAAATCGAGGGTCACGGTCTCCCAACCCTTATCCAGCCACTCCGCCCCGGAAACGCAGAGGGTCAGCTCGTCGCCCTCCTTGAAATAGAAGCTCTCCAGCCAATAAATGGGCCGGAACTCTCCCGTACCGCCGGAGGAGACCACACCGTTCTTCCGGGGCTCATAGCGGTTCCCTCTTCCGTCCTCCAGCCACAGGTCCATCCCCTTGAGCCAAGCGGTGTTTTCCGGGTGATCGGAAAATTCCAGCTCCGTGCCGGTGGGATAGATGGTGACGGTCTCCAGTGTGACGGTCTGACCGTCCACGGTCAGGTCGGCTTTGGGCGCGAAGGATTTCTTCGCCCGGATAAATTGAGGGTCAAACCTCAAATCAAATTCCAGCACCACCGCAGGCTTCTCTTTGTTCCGGTCATCCGGGTTATCCCATTCATCTGCGGGAGCCTGTGTGGGAGCTACCTCTCCCGTCAGCGCCTCGTTCCTGGGGAGGAGCCCCACCTTCATATGCAGGCTCTCCGGGGTCTCCCGGGCGTAGAAGTGCAGATTCAGATGCCCAAGCTCCCCCTCTTGGGGTGGCATACCGCTGGAGTAAGAAATGCTGCCAAAGGGTTCTCCGTCCGCCTGGTAATAATCGGGCCAGACCTCCACCCGGTCGCTGCCGTTGTAGAAGGCGGTATAGAAAATGTGGACCTCGTTTCCGTCATAAGCCAGGTAGTGGATGGTCATACTTGCCCCATCCTTCTCAGCGGTCAGCTCCACAGGCTGGATATAGTCGTTCTCCACCATGGCCTTCAAGCTGGGGGCCACTGCCACGGCCGCCATGAGTTCCTTCAAAAAGGGCGTATTTACGCAGGCCAGGGCGAAGGGCAGAGAGGTATTCACCAGCAGGACAAAGGCGGCGAAGGCCCCGGCCAGGCTGGCGGCGGGGACCCCGAAGAAGCGCAAAGTCTTTCCCCGTTTTGCCCTCGCTTTCAGGCGGGTCGTGACAAAGGCCAGCTCGGGTGGCGTCTGCTCCAATTCTCTATGCAGAGCCTCCCATTCTTCCATGCGGTTCATGCGTCCACCTCCTCGGAAAGTTCGATTCGTAACAGCTCCAGCGCCCGGCGTTGCCGGGTAGAAACGGTGCCTCGGGGCGTATTCAGGCTTTCCGCCGTCTCCTCAAGGGTCAGACCCGTGAAGTAGCGGAGGATGATCACCACCTTCAGCTCCTCTGGCAGGCGCAGGATGGCCTCCTTCAGGGGGAGGGCGTCAAATTCCTCCGCCGCCGTCTCGGGCAGAGTCTCCCAATCCACTTGTTTTTTCCGGCGGCGCAACTCATCCTTGCACACGTTGAGCAGGATGCGGGTGAGCCAGGTCTCCAGATATTGCTCCTCCCGGAGCTTTCGTATGGCCCGCAGGCCTTTATAGACCGCCTCGTCCACCGCGTCCACCGCCATGGACGAACTGCCCAGGTAGAGGACAGCGGTGCGGTAGAGCCGCTCTTTCATCCCGTCGGCCCGCAGGGCATATTCCTGGTCGGTCATGGACCTCCCCCCTTCCTTTCTGCCTATTAGACGAATGGGCCGCCCGTTTTGATTGCGGGCGGCCCATTTTGTTGCAAATTTTTCTTAATGAATATCGGTGACAGTGTAGCCCGCGTCCTCCACGGCCTTTTTGAGAAGGTTGTCCTCGGGCAGGTTTCCGGTTACGGTGGCGGTCTTGGCCTCCAGATCCACGGTGGCGGCCACGCCGGGAAGGGCGTTCAGGGCCTTCTCCACATGAGCCTGACAGTGGGCGCACATCATACCATCAATGATAATCTTCTTTTCCATGATAACAGGGGCTCCTTTCATCTCTTCGGATTTGGTTTCATTTTTTATGACCGGCCCGGTCTGCGCCTTAAACAAGCGGAGGCGGAGAGCGTTGGACACCACGGTGACCGAGCTGAGGCTCATGGCGGCGGCGGCAAACATGGGGTTTAACTGCCAGTTCAGAGCCAGGTAAAAGACCCCGGCAGCCAGAGGGATGCCGATGGCATTATAGAAAAAGGCCCAGAACAGATTCTGCTTGATATTGCGGATGACGGCCCTGGAAAGCCGAATGGCGGTGACCGCGTCCCGCAGGTCGCTCTTCATCAGCACCACATCGGCAGATTCGATGGCCACATCGGTGCCCGCCCCGATAGCGAGGCCCACGTCGGCCTGGACCAGGGCGGGGGCGTCATTGATCCCGTCCCCCACCATGGCTACCCTCTTCCCCTGGACCTGGAGGGCCTTTACCGTGGCCTGCTTGTCCTTTGGCAGAACCTCGGCCACCACGTTTGTGATGCCCAGGCTTTTGCCTACGGCGGCAGCGGTACGGCGGTTGTCCCCGGTGAGGAGGACCACCTCTACCCCCATGTTTTTCAGTTCCTGGATGGCCAGGGCGCTGGTGGGCTTCACCGGGTCGGAAACCGCGATAAGCCCCAGCATTTTTCCTTCCTGTGCAAAATAAAGAGAGGTTTTTCCGGTTTCAGAGAGTTGGTCCCCAATCATTGTAAAGCTTTCTAGCTTAACGCCTTTTTCTTCTAAAAAAGCCTGATTTCCGGCATAGAAGGTCTCCCCCTGGATGGTCCCAAAAACGCCCCGGCCATGGACGGCCAGGAAATCGGTCACGGGGGCCAGCGGGATGTTTCGCAGCCCCGCCTCGGCCACGATGGCCTCAGCCAAGGGGTGCTCGGAGGGCTTTTCCAAAGAGGCGGCAATGCAGAGAAGCTCCTCGGCGCTCACCCCCTCCTGGGGATAGAGGTCGGTGACGGCGGGGCGGCCCTGGGTCACGGTCCCGGTCTTGTCCAGGACCACAGTGTTTACGGTGTGAAGGGTCTCCAGGGCCTCGGCAGACTTAAAGAGAACCCCATTTTCCGCCCCCTTGCCGGTGCCCACCATGATTGCCACGGGGGTGGCAAGGCCCAGAGCGCAGGGGCAGGAGATGACCAGGACGGCCACTGCCGAGGTGAGGGCCATCTCCGCCGAGTGGCCGGTGACCAGCCAGGCAATGGCAGTGACGATGGATATGGCAATGACGGCGGGCACGAAAACGCCGGATACCTTGTCGGCCAGCTTGGCGATGGGGGCCTTGGAGGAGGCGGCCTCCTCCACCAGCGCGATCATCTGAGCCAGAGTGGTGTCCTCCCCTACCCGGGTAGCCTTGAGTGTAAAGGCCCCCGACTTGTTCATGGAGGCGGCGATGACCTTGTCCCCGGGACCCTTCTCCACCGGGATGGACTCGCCGGTGAGGGCGGACTCGTCCACCGAGGAGGTCCCCTCCACCACCTGGCCGTCCACGGGTACCGAGGCACCTGGCTTTACGGTCACCAGGTCCCCTACCTGGACCTCCTCCACAGGAATTTCCGCCTCCACGCCGTTTCGGCGGACGATGGCGGTCTTGGGAGAGAGGTCGATCAGCCGGGCAATGGCCTCTCCGGTCTTACCCTTGGACCGGGTCTCCAGGTACTTGCCCAGGGTGATGAGGGTGAGAATCATACCCGCAGATTCAAAGTACAGGTCCATCCGCCAACGGTCCACCCTGGCCCAGTCCCCGCGGCCCAAGCCGTAACCGATCTGAAAGAGGGCCATCACACCGTAGAGCATGGCGGCGGCGGAGCCCAGGGCGATCAGGGTATCCATGTTGGGAGCTCGCTTCCACAAGGCCTTAAAGCCCACTTTATAGTATTTGTCGTTTAGGTATAGGATGGGCAGGGTGAGCAGAAACTGGGTCAGGGCGAAATTCAAGGCGTTTTCCCGGCCGTGGAAGAAGGCCGGGATAGGTAGCCCCATCATGTGTCCCATGGACAGGTAGAAGAGGGGGACGAGAAAGCAGAAGGAGAGAACGAAGCGGCGCTTCATACTCTTTAGCTCCGGCCCCGCGTCAGGAACTGCAGTCCGTGGCAAGGCCTTCCCCTTGTCGTTTTGAAGAGAGGCTCCATAGCCCGCGTCGGCCACCGCTTTCAAAATTTCCTGGGGATCGGCCTGGCCGGTGACCTGCATGGAGCCACCCAGGAGGTTTACGTTTACCTCCTCCACTCCGGCCACCTTTCGCACCGCCTTATCCACGTGGGCGGAGCAGGCCGAACAGGTCATGCCGGTGACGGTATAGGTTTGTTTCATAAGGTCTCCTTTATTTCATCAGCTTGTCCAGCATACCCACCAGCTCGTCAATCTTCTCCTCCCTCTGGGCGGGAGTCTCGGCGTGCTCCACGCAGTGCTTCAGGTGGGCAGCAAGAATCTCTTTATTGATTCTCTTCAGCATTGCTTCGGTAGCCATCAGTTGCTGGGAAATATCCAGGCAATAGCGGTCCTCCTCCACCATGCGCAGAATCCCATCCAGTTGTCCCCGGGCAGTCTTCAGGAGGCGGTCCACCTTTGTCTTTTCCGCTTGCATTCCTTTTCCTCCTTTCTTAAATACTCCCCTGGGGGGTAGTATTATATTAGCATAAGGCAACTGTCTTTTCAAGTGGGAAATTTTTAAAAAAGCCCACCGCCCGAATATCCCGAGCGGCGGGCAAAGTGGGCTGCGGGTCAGGCGGCGCTGTGACGGTGGTTGCCCTCTTCCCGAAAGAGGAGGGAGATACACCACAGGGCGGACAGACCCACAAGAGTATAGACCACCCGGCTCAAGGCGCTGCCGCTCCCCCCGAAAAGGGCGGCCACGAAGTCAAAGCCGAAGATTCCTACGCTACCCCAGTTGAGGCCGCCAATGATGGCGATGATAAGTGCGATACGGTCCATTACCACAAAAAACACCTCCTGTTTTTCTGGACGAGTGCAGTATCTCCCAAACAGGCAAAAAGCATACCACCGTTTCGCTGTTTCCTGTGCAAAAGCAGCCTTGCGTCCCGGTGTTTCTCAGCCTGACAGTGATCCAATGGCTGCTCCGGAAAAGTCCATTTGCGATTCCGCTAAAAACGCCTGCGTCTTGCGGGCGTTTTTTGTTTCCTGTCTTTCATAATTCATTCACATTTTGCTCCTTTTTCAGTGCTAAAATATTTTCTATAGAAACTAATTTGGAGGAACATTGCCTATGATAAAGAAGCTTTTCAGCCGGGCCCGGGAATACAAGCGCTACGCCTTCCTGACCCCTTTGTTCGTCCTGCTGGAGGTGGGCACCGATGTGCTCCTCCCCCTGCTCATGGCCAGACTCATCGACTACGGAATCGACGGCTCCGACCTGGGCGCCGTGTGGAAGTACGGCCTTTTCCTCCTGGGAACCGCCGCTTTGGCCCTTCTCTTCGGCGTCCTGTCGGGGCGGACAGCCGCCGTGGCCTCGGCCGGATTCGCCAAAAACCTGCGCCACGACATCTTCTACAAGGTGCAGGACTTCTCCTTCACCAACATCGACCACTTCTCTACCGCCAGCATCGTCACCCGGCTCACCACCGACGTGACCAATGTGCAAAATTCCTTTCAGATGATGACCCGTATTGCCGTCCGAGCTCCCTTCACGCTCATCGTGTCCTTTCTGATGGTCCTCTCCCTGAGCCCCCAGCTGGCCCTCATCTTCCTGTGTATCATCCCCTTCCTGGCCCTGCTCATTACCGTCCTGGTCCGCCGGGCCTTCCCCCTCTTCGAGAAGGTCTTCAAGACCTACGACAAACTGAACAACGTGGTTCAGGAGAATCTGCGTGGCATCCGGGTGGTGAAGAGCTACGTCCGTGAGGACCATGAGACCGAGAAGTTCGCTACCGTTTCCGGGGAGATGTACGCCCTCAACTGTGCCGCGGAAAAGATCATGGCCTTCGCTATGCCCGCCATGCAGCTGGCGGTCTACGCAGCCATGATCCTCATCTCCTGGTTCGGCGCCCGGTTGGTGGTGGGCGGAAACCTCTCCACCGGCCAGCTTACCAGCGTCTTCACCTATTCCATGCAGATCCTTATGAGCCTGATGATGGTAGCCATGGTACTGGTCATGCTCACCATGAGCAAGGCCAGCGCCGAGCGCATCGCGGAGGTCCTGGACGAGGTCCCCGACCTCACCGCACCTGCCAACCCTGTCCGCGAGGTCAAGGACGGCTCCATTACCTTCCATCATGTGGATTTCAGCTACTCCAAGGACCCCAATAAGCTGGCCCTGTCCGGGGTGGACCTGGACATCCACTCTGGGGAGACCGTGGGCATCCTGGGCGGTACGGGTAGTGCGAAAAGCTCCCTGGTCCAGCTCATCCCCCGTCTTTACGACGTTACCGCCGGCTCCGTGAAGGTGGGCGGCGTGGACGTGCGGGAGTATGACCTGGAGGTTCTTCGGGACACGGTGGCCATGGTCTTGCAGAAAAACGTCCTCTTCTCGGGCACCATCAAGGAAAATCTGCGCTGGGGCGACCCCAATGCCTCCGACGAGGAGCTGGTTCGGGTGTGCAAGCTGGCCTGCGCCGATGAGTTCATCTCCACTTTCCCCGATGGGTACGACACCCACATTGAGCAGGGTGGCTCCAATGTCTCGGGCGGCCAGAAGCAACGGCTCTGCATTGCCCGGGCTCTGCTGAAAAAGCCCAAGATTCTCATTCTGGACGACTCCACCTCGGCGGTGGATACCAAAACCGACGCCGCCATCCGCAAGGCCTTTCGGGAGGAGATCCCCAACACCACTAAGCTCATCATTGCTCAGCGGATTTCCTCGATTCAGGATGCGGACAAGATCATCGTCCTGGACAACGGCCGTATCGCCGCCACGGGCACCCATGAGGAGCTACTGGCAACCAACCAGATCTATCAGCAAGTTTACTATTCTCAGCAGAAAGGGGGGCTTGAATAATGGCGGGACCCATGCACGGCAGACAGGGCCACGGACACGGAAAAGGCCAGGGCGCAAAGGACCCAAAAAAGACCCTGAAGCGGCTCATGAGCTACTTCAAAGCCTATAAAGGCCGATTCGTGGTCGTCCTTCTCTGCATCCTCCTGGGGGCGCTGGCAAACGTGTCAGCTTCCTTGTTCCTCAAGGCCCTCATTGACGACTACGTCGCCCCCCTCCTGCTTCAGGCAGAGGCCGACTTCTCCCCCTTGCTCCGGGTGCTGACCACCATGGCCTGTATCTACCTGGGCGGCGCGGTGGCCTCCTTCACCTATAACCGGCTCATGATCGGCATCTCCCAGAACATCCTTCAGGATGTGCGGAACAGCCTTTTCGCCAAGGTACAGACCCTCCCCGTCCGCTACTTTGACACCCATACCCACGGGGACATGATGAGCCACTTTACCAACGACATCGACACCCTGCGGCAGATGCTCTCCCAGTCCATCCCCCAGCTCTGCTCCTCCGGCATCACCATTCTGGCCGTCTCCTTTGCCATGCTCACCACCAGCATCCCCCTCACCCTGGTGGTGGTTTTGGGTGTCTTTGGGATGCTCCGGGTTGTGGGCACCCTTGGGAGCAAATCGGGCAAGTATTTCCTCGCCCAGCAACAGTCCCTGGGCAAGGCCAACGGCTTTATTGAGGAAATGATTCACGGACAGAAGGTTATCAAGGTTTTCAACCACGAGGAGACGGCCAAGGCCGACTTCGATGCCCTGAACGAGGAACTCCGGGCCAATGCCACCCGCGCCAATAAGTTTGCCAACATTCTCATGCCCATCATGATGAATATCGGCAACCTCCTCTATGTGGTCATCGCCATCGTGGGCGGCACCCTCGCCATCACCGGGGTCACCGGAGCCCTCACCCTGGGTTCTATCGCCGCCTTCCTCCAACTCACCCGGAGCTTCGTCAACCCCATCAGCCAGGTTTCCCAGCAGATGAACTCCATCATCATGGCCCTGGCGGGTGCCGAGCGTATTTTCGCCCTCATGGACGAAGAGCCAGAGCCCGACGAAGGCACCGTCACCCTGGTGACCGCCAAGTACGACGCCAAGGGGGAACTCACTGAGAACGATTCCGACGAACACACCGGGACTTGGGCCTGGAAGATTCCCCAGGACGACGGTACCTTCTCCTACACCAAGCTTACCGGTGACGTGCGATTCTTTGACGTGGACTTCGGCTACACCGAGGAGAAGCTTGTCCTCCAAGACATTTACCTCTGCGCCGAGCCTGGGCAGAAGGTGGCCTTTGTGGGGGCCACCGGCGCGGGCAAAACCACCATCACCAACCTGATAAATCGCTTCTACGACCTGGCCGACGGCAAGATCCGGTACGACGGCATCAATATCAACAAAATCAAAAAGGCCGATCTGCGCCGGAGCCTGGGCATTGTCCTTCAGGAGACCTGCCTCTTTACCGGAAGCGTGATGGACAACATCCGCTACGGCAAGCTGGATGCCAGCGACGAAGAGTGCATCGCCGCCGCCCAATTGGCGGGAGCCGACGACTTTATTACCCGCCTGCCCCAGGGGTACGACACTCTCATTGACGGGGAGGGCGGCCAGCTTTCCCAGGGTCAGCGTCAGCTTTTGGCCATCGCCCGGGCCGCCGTGGCCGACCCGCCGGTCATGATCCTGGACGAGGCCACCTCCTCCATCGACACCCGCACCGAGGCCATCGTCCAACGGGGCATGGACGGTCTCATGTACGGCCGCACCGTCTTTGTCATTGCCCACCGTCTCTCCACCGTTCAGAACTCCGATGTCATCATGGTTCTGGAACAGGGTCGCATCATCGAGTCCGGCACCCACGACCAGCTGATTTCCGAGCATGGAAAATACTATCAGCTCTACACCGGAGCCTTTGAATTGGAATAATGTAAAAAAGGAAGCCCTGGCATCAGCCAGGGCTTCCTTTTTTGTTATCCCATGCCGGAGAGGGCTCGCATGACCTCGTAGGTTTGCTCGTTAAGGCCCTTCTTCATAGACAGAGCCTCCTCGATGTCGTAGTTGACGTACTCCTCCCCCTGGAGACCGATGACCCGGTTCTTTTTTCCCTCGGCCAGAAGAGTGACTGCCTCATAGCCCATATTGGTGGCAGTGACCCGGTCCCGGGCGGTGGGAGCGCCGCCCCGCTGTACATGGCCCAAGACTGTGACCCGGGTGTCCAGGCTGGTGGCCTCCTTGATCTTAGTGGCCACATCGTAGGCGCTCCCCACCCCTTCGGCCACGATGACCATAAAATGGGTCCGGCCTCCAATGCGAGCCCGGCGGATGGGCTCCACCACGTCCTTCGCAAAGTTTACCTTGTGCTCGGGGACCAGCACACAGGTGGCACCGCAGGCCACTCCCACGTACATGGCCAAATGCCCGGCGTTGCGGCCCATGACCTCCACCACAGAGCAACGCTCATGGGACTGCATGGTGTCGCTCAGCTTGTCAATGGAATCGATGGCAGTCTGACAAGCGGTATCGAAACCAATGGTATAGCTGGTGCAAGCGATGTCGTTGTCGATGGTGCCGGGAATACCCATGACTGGGATTCCCTGCTTGCTCATGGCCAGCAGGCCCCGGAAGGTGCCATCCCCGCCAATGCCAACCAGGGCCTCCAGCCCCAGGAGCTTACAGGTGCCCATTGCCTTTTCCTGCCCCAGCTTGGCCTTAAAGTCCTCGCTCCGGGCGGAGTACAGGACAGTACCACCACGGCGGAGCAGGCCGTTGACACTGTCAAAATTCATGGGGAAGATATCCCCGTTGATGAGGCCGTGATAGCCGCGGCGAATGCCAACGCACTCGATTCCCCGATCCACGCAGGTCCGAACCACGCCTCGGACAGCGGCATTCATGCCGGGGGCATCTCCCCCGCTGGTAAAGACACCAATTCGATGCACCGCGTTTTCCATGGTCTGTTCCTCCTTTATAACCGATCAGTCCTGCAGGAATTTTTCCAGCCGGTTCAGACCTTCGTCAATGTTCTTCATGCTGGTGGCGTAGGACCAGCGGACGAAGTCCCCGGTGCCGAAGCCGGTGCAGGGTACGGTGGCCACCAGCCCCTCCTTCAGGAAAAGGGAAGAGAAATCGTCCGCATCTTGAATCGTCACCCCATGGAGGGTCTTCCCTTTCAGCTTCTGAATGTTCATCATGATATAGAAGGCACCCTCTGGCTTGAGGCAACTCACACCCTCAATGGCGTTCATCCGCTCCACAAAGTGATTGCGCCGTTCCTCAAAGGCCTTACACATAGCGGCAATTTCCTCCTGGGGACCGACCAAGGCTTCCACTGCGCCTTTCTGGGCAAAAGAGGCAGGAGAGCCGGTAGAGTGGCTCAGGTAGTTGCCCATGGCCTTGATGATATCCTCACAGGCGGCGGCGTAGCCAATGCGCCAGCCGGTCATGGCGTAAGACTTGGAAACGCCGTTAATCAAAATGGTGCGCTCCTTCACCTCGGGACTCAGAGTCGGGAAGCTGGTGAAGGTCCGGCCGTCGTAGACCAGGTTGCAGTAAATCTCGTCGGACAGGATATAGAGGTCGTGCTTCACACACACATCGGCCAAAGCCTTCAGTTCCTCCCGACTGTATACCATGCCAGTGGGATTGGAAGGATTGTTCAGCATGAGGGCCTTGGTCCTGGACGTGATGGCCGCCTCCAGCTTTTCAGGGGTGAGCTTGAACCCTTCTTCCTCGGTGGCCGTGACTACCACAGGAGTCCCCCGTACCATCTGGACCATCTCTACGTAGCTGACCCAATAGGGAGCGGGGATGATAATCTCGTCCCCGGGATCGGTAATGGTCTGGAGGGCCACATAAAGCACATGCTTGGCTCCGCTGGCAATGACCACCTCAGAGGGCTTATAGTCCAAATTGAAGTCCAGCTTCAGGCGGGTACAGACCGCTTTCCGCAGCTCGGGAATCCCGGAGGCAGGCGTGTACTTGGTGAAGTCTTCCTGGATGGCCCGGATGCCGGCCTGCTTGATGTGCTCCGGCGTGCCGAAATCCGGCTCACCAGCGCCAAAGCCGATGACGTCCACACCATCGGCCTTCATCTGCTTATAGAGGCTGTCAATGGCCAGGGTGGTAGATGCCTGGACGGCAACCGCATGAGAAGAAAGTTTTTTCATTGTAAAACCCCCAAAAGGTTGAATTGATTTCCGGCTTGCC
>JAHHSF010000035.1 GCA_020025375.1 Oscillospiraceae bacterium
CCCTGGCCGTCCCCCGCCTATCCGGCAGGCTGGACGAGCTCAACCTCCTGGGCCCGGAGGCCCTTCTCGGCCAGACCCGCCCCGGAGAAATGGTGGCGGTACAGGGCCAGGTCCGCTCCTACAACAACCGCTCCGGGGTGGGGAGCCGCCTGGTCATTACGGTCTTTGTTCAGTCTCTCCAAGCCGAACCCGGCCCGCCTGAAAACAATCTCACCCTTACTGGTGTCCTGTGCAAACCTCCCATTTTCCGACGCACCCCCCTGGGCCGGGAGATCTGCGACCTGATGCTGGCCGTCCCCCGGCGGTACGGCCGGGCCGACTACCTCCCCTGCGTAGCCTGGGGGAGCACGGCCCACCACGCCGCCGTTTTGGCCGTGGGGGACCATGTCCGCCTGGAGGGCCGCCTTCAGAGCCGGGGGTATGTCAAAAATGAGGACGGCGTCCAGATTCCCAAGGTCGCCTACGAGATCTCAATTTTCTCCCTCTCCAGCGAATCGAATTCGCTCTAAAATGAAACGGCAGGACCCGATACGGGTCCTGCCGTTCTTCCGTTTTACTCCGTGCGGCGAATGGCGCCTCCCAATCAAAAAACATCGTGGAGCAAGAGAAAACGGTATAGCTTTCCCGTTTTTACCTCCTGTTTCTTCCAAACCATTAAATTGTTGCCTTTCTACATCGTTTTGCCAAAACCGGGACACTTTACAACGGTTATCTTCCCGCACACCGCTCAAACTATGCTTGGGTCAAGTACCCGGGACAAACACACAATTCGATAAAAAAAGGAGAAACATCATTATGTCTAACTCCAAGAACAGCAATCAGCCCATCGTTCCCAGCGCCCGTGAGGCTCTGAACAAGTTTAAGATGGAGGCCGCCAACGAGGTGGGTGTCAACCTGAAGCAGGGCTACAACGGCGATATCACTGCCCGTGAGGCCGGTTCCATCGGCGGCCAGATGGTCAAGAAGATGATTGAGGCCTACGAGAACTCCATGCAGTAACTTTCCCCTTTTGGGAAAAGAAAATGCCTGTCCGACCGGACAGGCATTTTCTTCTTTTCGCAACTTGCAAGTGCAGGTTGAATACCGGCACAGTAAAAATTGGCCCTCAGAGCTTTGGGTACGAATGCCCGAAACAGCCCGTTGCAGCGCTCGTTTTAAGGGCGCGCCCAAGATATGTGTGGATGGGCAGCTTCGTGATGCAATCAACACAAAAAGGAAATCCCCGCTGATCCACCTCTTTTCAAGAGGCAGAGCAGCGGGGGTTTGATTCGGTTCCTTACACCAGCTCGATATAGGCCATCTCAGCGGCGTCGCCGCGGCGGGGGCCCATCTTCAGGACGCGGGTGTAGCCGCCGTTACGGTCGGCATACTTGGGGCCGATCTCGTCGAACAGCTTCTTGGCCACATCCTCCTTGGTGATGAAGGACAGAGCCTGACGGTAAGCAGCCAGGTTGTTCTTCTTCGCCAGGGTGATCATCTTCTCGGTGATGGGGGCGACCTCCTTGGCGCGGGAATAGGTGGTCTTCAGGTGGCCGGTCTCCAGCAGGTAGGTGGTCATAGCGCGGAGCATGGCCATACGCTGGTCGGTCTGCTTGCCCAGTTTACGGTTGGAAGACATTTTGTTTCACTCCTTTACAGGAAAGGTTAGTTGTTTTCGTCAGAGGCCAGGGACAGGCCCATCATGGTCAGCTTATTGATGACCTCCTCCAGGCTCTTGCGGCCCAGGTTACGGACCTTCATCATCTCGTCCTCGGTCTTAGAGATCAAGTCCTCGACGGTGTTGATGTTGGCGCGCTTGAGGCAATTGAAGGAGCGGACCGAGAGGTCCAGCTCTTCAATGGTCATCTCCAGCACCTTGTCCCGCTGGGCCTCGGCCTTCTCCACCACAGTGGACTTGGAGCCCACGGTCTCAGAGAGATCGGTGAAGAGGATGAAGTGGTCCACCAGGATACGGGCGCCCAGACTGACCGCGTCCCGGGCGGAGATGGTCCCATTGGTCCAGATCTCCAGAGTCAGGCGGTCAAAGTCGGTGAGGTCGCCCACACGGGTGTTTTCCACGGTGTAGTTCACCTTACGCACGGGGGTGTAGACCGAGTCAACAGGGATGAGCCCGATGATGGTCTGGGCCGGCTTGTTCCGGTCGGCGGGGACATAGCCCCGGCCGTGGGACAGGGTGAGCTCCATGTTCAGGCTTGCGTCGGCGCCCAGGGTGGCGATGTGCTGGTCGGGATTGAGAATCTCGACCTCTCCGTCCACCTTGATGTCACCGGCGGTGACAACGCCTTCGCCATTGGCCTCGATATACATGGTCTTGGGGCCGTCTCCATGAAGCTTGGCAATGATGCTCTTCACGTTGAGGACGATCTCAGTAACGTCCTCCTTCACCCCAGGGATGGTGGAAAACTCATGCTGGACACCGGCGATCTTGATGGAAGTGACGGCGGTACCCGGCAGAGAGGACAGCAGGATCCGGCGCAGGGCGTTGCCCAGCGTGGTACCATAGCCTCGCTCCAGAGGTTCCACCACATACTTGCCATAGGAACCGTCGCCGGGAGTCTCGATACATTCGATATTCGGCTTCTCGATTTCTACCATAGGTTACCCTCCTTCGGTCAGCGGCGGGAACGTCTTCCCCCGCTTGGTTGATAGCTGTGGAATCGAGGGTCCGATTACTTGGAGTACAACTCGACGATGAGGTGCTCCTCGAAAGGCATGTCAATGTCGGCGCGGGCGGGCTCAGCGACCACCTTGGCCACCAGATTGTTCTTGTCGAAGTCCAGCCACTGGGGAGCCTTACGGGAACCGTTGGCCTCCAGAGAGATTTTGAACTTCTCGATGCTCCGGCTACCTTCCTTGAGGGCGATGACCTCGCCGGGCTTCACCAGGTAAGAGGGGATATCCACCTTCTTGCCGTTAATGGTGAAGTGGCCGTGACGGACCAGCTGACGGGCCTCGGGACGGCTCATAGCAAAGCCGAGGCGGTAAACCACATTGTCCAGACGGCTCTCCAGGATGGACAGCAGGTTCTCACCGGTGACGCCCTTCTTGGAGGAAGCCATCTCGTAGTACTTACGGAACTGGCTCTCCAGGACGCCGTAGTAGCGGCGGGCCTTCTGCTTCTCGCGAAGCTGGATTCCGTATTCGCTCATCTTCTTGTTGCGGGCGTTGCCATGCTGACCGGGGGCGAAGGACCGGCGGTCGATGGCACACTTATCGGTATAGCAGCGGTCACCCTTCAGGAAGAGCTTCTGGCCCTCCCGGCGGCACTGACGGCAAACTGCTCCGGTATATCTAGCCATAATTCATATACCTCCTAATTAGACGCGACGGCGCTTCGGGGGACGGCAGCCGTTGTGGGGGATGGGGGTCACGTCCTTGATGAGGGTGACCTCAAGGCCGACGGCCTGCAGGGCCCGGATGGCGGCCTCACGGCCAGCACCGGGGCCTTTGACGAAGACCTCGACACTCTTCAGGCCGTGTTCCATAGCAGCCTTGGCGGCAGTCTCGGCGGCGGTCTGAGCGGCGAAGGGGGTGGACTTCCGGGAACCACGGAAACCGAGGCCGCCAGAGGAAGCCCAAGAGAGGGCGTTGCCCTGGGTGTCGGTCACAGTGACCATGGTGTTATTGAAGGAAGAGCGGATATGCACAGCGCCCTTCTCAACGTTCTTGCGCTCGCGGCGACGGCGAACGACTTTCTTAGCGTTAGCAGCCATGTTTCTCTTCCCTCCTTACTTCTTCTTGTTCGCGACGGTGCGCTTGGGACCCTTGCGGGTACGAGCGTTGGTCTTGCTGCGCTGACCGCGGACAGGCAGGCCCTTGCGGTGACGCATACCACGGTAGCAGCCGATCTCGGTCAGGCGCTTGATGTCCATAGCGGTGTTCCGGCGCAGGTCGCCCTCCACCACATAGGAGCGGCCAATCACTTCACGCAACTTGGCCTCGTCGTCTTCGGTGAGATCCTTCACGCGGACGTCGGGGCTGATGCCCGCCTCCTTGAGGATCTGGTTGGCGCTGGTGCGCCCAATGCCGTAAATATAAGTGAGGCCGATCTCGACTCTCTTATCCTTCGGCAGGTCAATGCCGGCAATACGTGCCATATTTCTTCAGCGCCTCCTTTAACCTTGTCTCTGTTTGTGCTTGGGGTTTTCGCAAATTACCATGACCTTGCCCTTGCGCTTGATGATCTTGCACTTCTCGCACATGGGCTTCACGGACGGTCTGACTTTCATAACAGTTAACCTCCTGTAAGCCTGATGGCCCCGGCGGGGGCGGGGGCAAGGCCCCTCGGCCACCGGTCGTTGATGGGGTTGGGGTCCTTACTTGGACCGCCAGGTGATCCGCCCTCTGGTGAGGTCGTAAGGCGACATCTGAATGGTCACCTTGTCCCCGGGGAGGATGCGGATAAAGTTCATTCTGAGTTTACCCGAGATATGGGCGAGGATGATGTGGCCGTTGCCAATGTCCACGCGGAACGTGGTGTTGGGCAGGGATTCCACGACCACGCCTTCCACTTCGATCATATCGTCTTTTGCCAAGTGTGTTACCTCCTTGCGACGTTGCCTGTCCTGAGTGGCGCGGGGCTCAAAGCCCGTCCGCCACGGTGAGGATCTCCGGCTCACCGTCGGTGATAAGGATAGAGTTTTCATAGTGCGCGGCGAGAGACCCGTCGGTGGTCACGGTGGTCCACTTGTCCGGAAGGACCCGGACCTCCCAGTGGCCGGCGGTGATCATAGGCTCCACAGCCAGGGTCATCCCCGCGATGAGGCGAGGCCCATGGCCGGCGGGGCCGAAGTTGGGAACCTCGGGAGCCTCATGGAGCTTGGCACCTACGCCGTGCCCCACAAAGGACCGTACCACACCGTAGCCATGCCCTTCGGCATATTGCTGGACGGCGTGAGAGATATCGGACACACGGTTTCCGGCGGTGGCCATCTTTATGCCCTCCCAGAAACTCTGTTCAGTCACTTGGATGAGCCGCAGGGCCTGGTCGCTCACCTTTCCGCAGGGGAAGGTGGCAGCGCAGTCGCCGTGAAAGCCGCCGATGAACGCGCCTACGTCAATACTGACGATGTCGCCCTCCACCAGCTTCCGGTGGTCCGGGATCCCGTGGATGACCACGTCGTTCACCGAAATACAGGCCGAGGCGGGGAACCCGCCGTAGCCCAGGAAAGAGGGCTTGGCACCGTGGCTCTGGATGAACTTGCGGACTTCCTTATCTATCTCCAGGGTTGTAACGCCGGGCTCTACCATTTCACCCGCAAGCTTGCGGGCGGCCGCGGTAATTCGTCCGGCTTTTCGCATCCGTTCCAATTCACGGGGAGATTTCACCGAAATGAGTTCCATTTCGTTACATCCCCAGTGCCTTGAGCACTTCCGCGGTGGTGGCCTCGATGGAGGGTTGATTGGCCACCGGCTTCAGGATCCCGCGGGCCTGGTAGAAGTCCACCAGGGGCGCGGTCTCCGCGTGATAAACCTCCAGACGGCTCAGGACCGTCTCCGGCTTGTCGTCCGCCCGCTGGACCAGCTGGGCGCCGCACTTATCGCAAACTCCCTCGGTCTTGGGGGGAGCGGCCACCACATGATAGGTGGCGCCGCAGGCGGTGCAAGCCCTTCTTCCGGACATACGGCCCACGATCTCCTCGTCGGAGACCTCCAGAGATACCACGGCATCAAAGTGGATGCCGCTTTTCTCGATGGCCTCGGCCTGGGCCAGGGTGCGTGGCACCCCGTCCAGGATAAAGCCCTTGGCGCAGTCCGGCTTCTGGAGCCGCTCGGCCACGATGCCAATGATTACCTCGTCGGGGACCAACCGGCCGGCATCCATAAAGGACTTGGCCTTCAGACCGATTTCAGTACCTTCCTTGACGGCGGCACGGAGGATATTACCCGTCGAGATGGTGGGAATGTCCAGCTTCTTGCTGAGAATGTCCGCCTGGGTGCCCTTACCGGCCCCGGGAGGGCCCAACAAAATCAGTTTCATTCCAATCGCTCCTTCTTACTCAAGAAAGCCCTTGTAGTGACGCATCATCATCTGGGCCTCCATGCTCTTAACGGTCTCCAGGGCCACGCCCACCACAATGATGACCGAGGTACCACCGATTCCCAGGGCGGACATGCCGCTCAGGTTGCCGGTGACAATGGGCAGGATGGCGATGACAGACAGGAACAGGGCGCCAAACAGAGTAATCTTACCCAACACCTTGGCAATGAAGTCAGCGGTGGGCTTGCCGGGCCGGAAGCCGGGCACAAAGCCGCCGTTCTTCTTCAGGTTGTTGGCAATCTCCACGGGGTTGAACTGGATGGCGGAGTAGAAGTAACTAAAGCCCAGGATGAGCAGGAAATAGATGATGATATACAGAACAGCGCTGGGGTCGAAAATGGTGAGCAGGCCGCCCCAGAAACCGCCGGAGTCCTTGGTCTTGCCCAGGAAGGTGCCGATGGTGGCGGGCAGAGAGGCAATGGACTGGGCAAAAATGATGGGCATAACACCACTCATGTTCACCTTCAGGGGGATATGGCTGGACTGGCCGCCGTACATCTTCCGGCCCACCACACGCTTGGCGTACTGGACGGGGATGCGGCGCTCAGAATTGGTGATAAACACGATAAAGACCACCAGAGCCAGGGCCCCGATGATGATCACGGGGATCATGACGGGGTGGAGCAGGGTCTTCTCATAGGCAGTGATCTGCTCGGCAGTCAGCTTCAGCTCCTCGTACTTCTCCACGGGCATACGGTTGAGCCAGGCGTTCACGCCGTAGTACATATTCTGCACTGCGGCGGGGATGCGGGCCACGATGCCGGTGAAAAGGATGATGGAGATGCCGTTGCCGATGCCGAATTCGGTAATCTGCTCACCAAGCCACATGAGGAAGGCAGAGCCAGCGGTAAAGCTCAGAACGATAACCAGGCCCACCCAGATCATGGGCATATCGCCCACGTTGAGCAGAGGGGTCGCTCCGACGCTGTTTGCCTTCAGCAGGGTGAAGTAGCCGAAGCCCTGCAGGAGGGCAATGGCCACGGTGGTGTACCGGGTGATGGAGGCAATCTTCTTCTTGCCCTCTTCGCCGCCCTCCTTGGCCAGACGCTCCAAAGGAGGCAGGGCCACGGTCAACAGTTGGATAATGATGGAGCTGTTGATATAGGGCTGAATAGATAGGGCGAAGATGGTGGCCATGGCGAAAGCGTTGCCGCTCATCGCGTTGATGAGGCCGAAGATGGTGCCGCTCATGCCCTCCAGGTACTGACCCAGGGCATCGGTATTCACATAGGGGACGGGGATGACTGCGCCAACCCGGAATACCAGCAGAGCGAAGATGGTGAAGAAGATCTTCTTCTTCAGCTCGGGGACTTTCCAGGCGTTGCGGATGGTCTCGAACACTTAGACCACCTCCGCCTTCCCGCCTGCCTTCTCGATCTTCTCCTTGGCAGAGGCGGAGAACGCGGTGGCGCGAACAGTGAGCTTCTTGGTGATCTCACCATTGCCGAGCACCTTCACGCCGTACTCACACTTGGAGAGGATACCCTTTTCCAGCAGATCGCAGACATTGACGGTGGCGCCGTCCTCAAATTTGTTCAGGGAAGCCACGTTGACGGCCTCCAGGGGCTTGGCAAAAATGTTGTGGAAACCGCGCTTGGGCAGGCGGCGGGCCAGAGGCATCTGACCGCCTTCGAAGCCGACACGGACGCCGCCGCCGGAACGGGCCCACTGGCCCTTCTGGCCGCGGCCGGCAGTCTTGCCGTTACCGGAACCGTTGCCCCGACCCTTGCGGTAAGCCTTAGGATTGGAGCCGGGCGCGGGAGAAAGTTCATGCAGATTCATATCGCGCACCTCCTTACTTTTCCTCGGTGACCTGCAGGAGGTAACCGATGCTGGCGATTTTGCCGCGAGTGGCGGCGTTATCGGGCTGGACAGTGGTGTCGCCGATTTTGCGGAGACCCAGAGCCTCGGCAGTCGCCTTATGCTTGGCGATCCGGCCGTTCAGGCTCTTGACCAGCTTAATGTTCATGTTAGCCATGTTCAAAAGCCCTCCTTAACCCAAAATCTCTTCCACGCTCTTGCCGCGGATCTTGGCGACCTCGGCGGGACCCCGCAGGGCCTTCAGGCCCTCAAAGGTGGCGGCGACCACGTTCTGGGGATTGTTGGAGCGCAGGCACTTGGTACGGATGTCCTTGATACCGGCAGCCTCGAGGACGGCACGGACAGGACCGCCGGCAATCACGCCGGTACCGGGGGCGGCGGGCTTGAGGAGCACGCGGCCGGCGCCGAACTCACCGGTGATCTCGTGGGGAATGGTGGTGCCGGACATGGTCACGTGGATCATGTTCTTCTTGGCATCCTCGATGCCCTTGCGGATGGCCTCGGGAACCTCGGCGGCCTTACCCAGGCCGTAGCCCACGTTGCCCTTCTCGTCGCCAACCACCATGAGGGCGGCGAACTTGAAGATACGACCGCCCTTGACGGTCTTGCTGACACGGTTCAGAGCAACCAACTTCTCGTTGAACTCGCTCTGCTCTCTTTCAAATCTAGCCATTGTGTTTCCTCCTCCCTTAGAACTGCAGGCCGCCCTCGCGGGCGCCTTCGGCAAGAGCCTGCACACGGCCGTGGTAGACGTAGCCACCGCGGTCGAACACGACAGTCTCAATGCCCTTGGCCTTGGCGCGCTCGGCCACGGCCATGCCCACCTTCTTGGCGGACTCGGTCTTGGTACCGGAGCAATCAAAGCCCTTTTCCAGGGAAGAAGCAGCGGCCAGGGTCACGCCGTTCACATCGTCGATGATCTGAGCGTAGATGTTGGTAGCGCTGCGGAACACATCCAGGCGGGGACGCTCGGGCGTGCCGGCGATCTTGCCGCGGACACGCTTATGACGGCGAATACGCTGAGCGTTGGTATCAGGTCTCTTAATCATTACGACACACCTCCTTATTTCTTCTTGGCGCCGGTCTTGCCTTCCTTGCGGCGAATGACCTCGTCAGTATACTTAATGCCCTTGCCCTTATAAGGCTCAGGGGGACGTTTCTCGCGAACTTCAGCGGCGAACTGGCCGACCTGCTGCTTATTGGAACCCGAGATCACGATCTTGTTGGGAGTGGGGACCTCGATGGTAATGCCCTCGGGCTGCTCCATGGTGACCTGGTGAGAGAAGCCGATATTCATGACCAGCTTCTTGCCCTCCATAGCCACACGGTAACCGACGCCGTTCACTTCCAGCTCCTTCTTGAAGCCCTCGGTGACGCCAACGATCATGTTGTGCAACAGAGTGCGGGTGAGACCATGCAGGGCACGGTTAGCCTTCTCGTCGTTGGGACGGGTAACCAGGATCTCGTTGCCCTCCTGCTTGATGGTCATAGCAGTGGCCAGAGCCTGAGTCAGGGTGCCCTTGGGGCCCTTGACGGTGACGACGTTGCCGTCGGCAACAGTGACTTCCACGCCGGCGGGAACAGCGATGGGCATTCTTCCGATTCTAGACATCTCTGTTACCTCCTTACCACACGAAAGCCAGGACTTCACCGCCGACATTGGCCTTGCGAGCAGCCTTGTCGGTCATGACGCCCTTGGACGTGGAAATGATAGCGATACCAAGGCCACGGAGCACACGGGGAAGCTCCTCGGCACCGGCGTAGACGCGCAGGCCGGGCTTGGACACACGGCGAAGGCCGGTGATGACCTTCTCTTTGCCAGGATTGTACTTCAGGGTGATGCGGATGACCCCCTGAGTGCCATCGTCGATGAGCTGGAAGTTCTTGATATAACCTTCGTCCAGCAGAATCTGAGCAATGCTCTTCTTCATGTTGGAAGCGGGCACATCGACGGTGTCATGCTTGGCGTTGTTCGCGTTGCGGATGCGGGTGAGCATATCCGCAATAGGATCGGTGATATGCATGGATTTTGACCTCCTTTTTAGGTTACGGGCCTCATTTGAGGTCCCGTGTCAGACGGCAAGGTATCAGACTTTTTCAGCCGACCTTTTGACCGCCCTGCGATGGGACGCGCGTGGATTTATTCAAAAACATGGGGAGAGGCGGGCTGGTTTTACCAGCTCGCCTTCTTCACCCCAGGAATTTGACCCTTGTAGGCCAGCTCACGGAAGCAGATACGGCAGATGCCATAGTCACGCAGGTAGGCGTGGGGACGGCCGCACAGCTTGCAACGGTTGTAAGCGCGAGTAGAGAACTTGGGGGCTCTCTGCTGCTTCAAAATCATAGACTTCTTAGCCATTTCGTTCTCTCCTCCTTAGTGATTGTCGGCAGTGGCGAAGGGGGCGCCGGAGAGGCTCAGCAACTCACGGGCTTCCTCGTCGGTCTTGGCGGTGGTGCAGATGACCACGTCCATGCCGCGGATCTTGTCGATCTTATCGTACTCGATCTCGGGGAAAATCAGCTGCTCCTTGATGCCCAGGGCATAGTTGCCGCGGCCGTCAAAGGAGTTGGGGTTGATGCCCTGGAAGTCACGCACACGGGGCAGAGCCACGTTGAACAGACGGTCCAGGAACTCCCACATCTTGTCGCCCCGGAGGGTAACCTTGGCGCCGATGGGCATATCCTCACGCAGCTTAAAGTTTGCGATGGACTTGCGGGCCTTGGTGATCACGGGCTTCTGGCCGGTGATCTTGGCGAGATCGCCCACCACGTTCTCCAGAACCTTGGAGTTCTCACGTGCCTCGCCGCAGCCCACGTTCACAACCACCTTATCGATCTTGGGAATCTGCATGACGCTCTTGTAGCTGAACTGCTTCATCAGAGCGGGAGCGACCTCGGCAGTATACTTTTCTTTCAGTCTAGCCATTTTCGTCTACGCTCCTTTCTTACAGTTCGGCGCCGCAGTGCTTGCACACGCGGGTCTTCTTGCCGTCAGCCACGTTGTGGGCAACGCGGGTGGGCTTGTTGCACTTGGGGCAGACGACCTGCACCTTGCAGGCGGCGATGGCAGCCTCGCGCTTGACGATGCCGCCCTCCTCGCCCTGACGGCGGGGCTTGACG
>JAHHSF010000036.1 GCA_020025375.1 Oscillospiraceae bacterium
GTCTGTGCCCCCGCCGTCCATACCCTCAACTCCACCTTTACCGAGTCGGAGCCCCTGCTGGTCCTCCGGGGGGAGCGAAGCCTGCGGATGAACGGCACCGACGGGGAGCGGCTGGGCCTGACCCACGGGGACCAAGTCCTCTGCCGCAACGAGTTGGGCCAGGCCGTCTTCCGTCTCCGCACCGACAAGGCGGTGTCCCCCGGGACCGTGGTGGCCGAGGGAGTCTACTCCGGGGAGGATACCGTCAATTCCCTCCTCCACCAGCGGCTCACCGACCTGGGAGCCGCCAGCACCCTGAACGACAACACGGTGGAAGTCCTTCCCATTTGATTTCCATTTTTTGTGTCGTGAAAAAATTTTTTCTTTTCCGTCTTTTTACGCTGGAAAACATCCCCTGAAAGGTGTATTATGGTGACAAATGAAAAGGGAGGAACTCCTATGATTTTTGTTGATACTGCTAACATTCAGCAGTTTTTGCCCAAAAATTGGTTTACCATTCGTCAGGACGCCCTGCGCCATGCCGCCGGCCTGCTCGACCGGGGAGACGGTGCGGGCGGAGAGTTCACCGGCTGGGTACACCTGCCCCGGAATTACGACCGTCTGGAATTTGACCGCATCAAAAAGGCGGCCACCAAGATTCAGTCCGACTCCAAGGCCCTGGTGGTGGTGGGCATTGGTGGCTCTTATCTGGGTGCCCGGGCCGTCATTGAGCTTCTGGGGCGGAAACCCGATGCCCCCGCCGTCTACTTCGCCGGCAACAACCTATCCACCGATGCCACCCTGGAGCTTATGGAAAAGCTGAAAGACGTGGACTTTTCGGTGAACGTCATCTCAAAGTCAGGCACCACCACCGAGCCCGCCGTGGCCTTCCGCCTGTTCAAATCCCTGCTGGAGGAGCGGTATGGCAAGGAGGGGGCTCGGGGCCGTATCTACGCCACCACCGATGCCTGCAAGGGCGCTCTGAAGGGTCTGGCCGACATCGAGGGCTATGAGACCTTTGTGGTCCCCGACAATATCGGTGGCCGGTTCTCGGTCCTCACCGCCGTGGGCCTCCTTCCCATCGCCGTCGCCGGCATCGACATCGACGCCCTCATGGCCGGGGCTGCAGAGGCCATGGCAGCGCTTCAGAAACCCGGCGAGGACAACCCCGCCTGGCGCTACGCCGCCGCCCGCCACGCCCTGTATACCGCTGGCAAGAAGGTGGAGATTTTGGCCTCCTACGAACCCTCCGCCCGGTTCTTCGCCGAATGGTGGAAACAGCCCTATGGCGAGAGCGAGGGCAAGGAGGGCAAGGGCATCTTCCCCGCCAGCGTGGAGTTTACCGCCGACCTCCACTCCATGGGCCAGTACATCCAGCAGGGCGAGCGTCTCATGTTCGAGACGGTCACCCGGTTCAAATCCCCCCTCGGCTCCCTCCCTATCCCCCAGGACGCCGCCAACGTGGACGGTCTGAACTTCCTGGCCGGGAAGGACCTGGCCTTCGTGGCCGAGCAGGCCCTCCGGGGCACCCTTTTGGCCCACGTGGACGGCGGCGTGCCCAACCTTATCCTGGAGGCCGACCGCCGGGACGAGGCCTCTGCCGGCCAGCTCATCTATTTCTTTGAGTACGCTTGCGGCCTGTCCGGCTATCTGCTGGGGGTCAACCCCTTTGACCAGCCCGGCGTGGAGGCCTATAAGAAGAATATGTTTGCCCTCCTGGGCAAGCCTGGATATGAAGCCCAGAAGGCCGAGCTGGAAGCTCGACTTGGCTAAACTTCCAGTTTTTCCAATGCCTTTTAAGAATTTTTTATGAAGTTTCGGTGAAATTCTTGAAATCCGGCCAGAGAGATGGTAACATAGAGTCAGAAGCCGGGGACACCCCTCCGGCGCGTAAGATAAGGAGTGATTACTATGGTTAGAGTCATCATGGGCGTAAAAGGTACCGGTAAGACCAAGCAGATGATCGACCTCATCAATTCCGCCGTGAACACCGAGAACGGCCACGTTGTCTGCATTGAAAAGGGCAACAAACTCACCTATGACATCCATTCCAAGATCCGTCTGGTGGATTCCACCCCCTACGATCTTGTCAACTACGATATGATGAAGGGGTTCATTTCCGGCCTGTACGCCGGTAACTTTGACACCACCCACGTATTCATCGACAGCCTGACCAAGATTGTCGGCACCGACGTGGACGTGGATACCGAGAAGTTCCTGGCTTGGCTGGACAGCTTCGGCGACAAGAACGGCATCAAGTTTACCGTCACCATCAGCGCCGACGTCTCCCTAGCCAGTGAGGACCTCCGCAAGTACTTCTGATTGTTCCGCTCTTACTTATGGGCCTCGTCTTTCGACGAGGCCCATTTTTTCTCCAGCCGGTCTACCACGGAAGGTATTTCCCCGCTAGGTATACCAGCCTCTTCTCATAGAAACCAACCGCCCTGAATATTTTGCTTCTTTTCTCCACTTTTCGGCGAAAAAGTTAGAGGTATTTGTATGTTTTTCTGCTGAAAATTTTTTTCTCCCAGCCCCTTCCATTTTTCTTTCGAATATGGTATTATATTGGTATACCGTTACGAGAGGAAGATCTAAATGGGCGCTACGCTCAGTAAGGACACCACCGCCGGCAGTCATTACTATGAGGCCGTCATCCAAAAGCTGAAGGCCATGATCGCCAGCGGTGAGTTGAAGCAGGGCGACAAGCTCCCTTCTGAACGGGAATTGGCGGAAAAATTCAACGTCAGCCGGGTCCCTATCCGGGAGGCGCTGAAGATAATGGAATATATGGGAATCCTGGACAGTAGCCAGGGAGACGGTTGCCGGGTGAAGAACATCACGGTAAGCGATTTTATCCACAAGATGGATTTTGTGGTCCACATCACACCGGACACCATGGTAGACCTCCAGGAGATGCGAATCAGCCTGGAGACCTACGCCGCCTACCGGGCCGCCCTGCGTCGGACCGACGAGGACCTGGCCGACATTCAGCAAGTCCTGCTGGAAATGCGGAAAGCCAAACGGGACCCCAACCAGGACAGCGAGCCCACCATACAGAACCTGCGGGAGCTGTCCCACAAATTCCACCGCTATCTGGTCCGGGCCACCCACAGCAGTGTGCTCACCAGCGTCTACGAAAACCTTTACGAGATGCTGGACATCTCCCGCCAGTTCACCATCAGCACCAGTGGCATCTCCTACAACTCCATCCTGGCCCATGAGGCCGTGTTCAACTATATCATCCTGCAGGACGCCGAGGGGGCTCGGACATCCATGTCGGAGCATCTGCAGGATGTGCGGGAGCAGCTGAACACCCTCCTGGCTGAGGACTGAATACAAATAAGCGGCAGAGGACCGGCTGGTCCTCTGCCGCTTATTTTTGTTGTCCACACCAATAACGCCACCCGAACAGGTTCGGCGGGCTGTCGTTTCTTTTAGCTCAAGAAATCCTTCAGCTTCTTGGAACGGCTGGGGTGACGGAGTTTCCGCAGGGCCTTTGCCTCGATCTGACGGATACGCTCACGGGTAACATTGAACTCCTTGCCTACTTCCTCCAGGGTACGGGTGCGTCCGTCCTCAATGCCGAAGCGAAGCTTGAGCACCTTCTCCTCCCGCTGGGTCAGGGTGCCCAGTACGTCAACCAGCTGTTCCTTGAGCAGGGTGGCGGAAGCGGCCTCGGAGGGCTCGGAGGCATCCTCATCGGGGATGAAGTCCCCCAGGTGGGAGTCCTCTTCCTCGCCGATAGGGGTCTCCAGGGAGACAGGCTCCTGGGCAATTTTGAGGATTTCCCGCACCTTATCCACCGGCATATTCATCTCCTCGGCGATTTCCTCGGGAGCGGGGTCGTGGCCCAGCTCCTGGAGGAGCTGGCGGGAGACCCGGATGACTTTATTGATGGTCTCCACCATGTGGACGGGAATGCGGATGGTGCGGGCCTGGTCGGCGATGGCCCGGGTGATGGCCTGGCGAATCCACCAGGTGGCGTAGGTAGAGAACTTATAGCCCTTGGTATAGTCGAACTTCTCCACCGCCTTGATCAGGCCCAGGTTGCCCTCCTGGATGAGGTCCAGGAAGAGCATGCCGCGGCCCACGTACCGCTTGGCAATGGAGACCACCAGACGGAGGTTGGCCTCGGCCAGACGCTGTTTGGCGGTCTCCCCCTTGCGGACCAGACGGCGCAGTTCCGCCTTTGTCTCATCGTCCAGCTCGTCCCCCAGCTCCTCCAGCTGGGCCTGGGCCACATCCCCGGCCCCCATGTCCTGAGCCAGCTGAACCTCCTCCTCACTGGTGAGCAGGTCCACCTTCCCGATCTCCTTCAGGTACATCCGCACAGGGTCATCGATGCCAAAGGAGTCCACCAGGGTGTTGGGGTCCACGATTTCCTCCCCAGGGATCTCCTCGATCTCCTCAATCGGAGGAACATCATCGGACAGGTCGGGGAGATAGTCCTCGCCAGCGGTCTCAATGCCCAAGTTCTCCAGGGTATCGTAAATCTTATCCATCTGCTCGCTTTCCAGGTCCATGGACTCCAGAACGTCCATCAGCTCGGAGGAGGAGAGCTTGCCCTTCTTTTTGCCCTGCTCGATGAGGTTCCCCAGCTTTTCCGCACCCTGGACCCCTTCGATCACCTTCATGATCTCGATTTTACCGGCTTCCAGCTTCTCTTCCATGGATTTGCGGTCCAGCTTGCCGGCCTTGTCGGTCTTGGTGGCGGCCACCACGTCGATGATGGTCTCCTCCCCGGCCTGGGGCAAGGTCTTTTTCTTCTCACTCATTGCTTCGTCCTCCGTAGCTCTTTTTTTCTAAGTATTTTTCCCGGGCGGCCAGCAGGGGGTCTATATCCTCCCGGCGCTTGGCCCGCTCGGTCTCGATAATCTCTATATAATCGGCCATCGCCGCCTCCCCATGGGAGAGGGCTTCCGGACTTTTCAGTATCTCCGCCAGACGGACAACCTGCTCCGGGGCAAGCTGGCCGGCCAGCAGTTCCGGCTCCACCGGCTTACCCTCCCGGTGCCGCTGACAGAAGAGGCCAAAGACCTGTCCCAGAAATGGGGAGGAGAAGTCCTCCGCCTTCAGCTCGCCCAGATGGGCAAAGAGCCCCTCATCCAGCATGAGCAGGCGGAGAACCCCCTCCTCGGCCCGGGCGGACTTCAAATTCTCATAGCGCAAGTCCCGCTCCTTGGGCTGGAGTTCAGCGGCGGGGTTCAGGTCCCTCCGCATCTGCCGCTTTTCCTCCGCCTTTTGTCGGCGCCTCCGCTCATTGGCCACCTCTTGGGCCATGGCCTCGGCCGTCACCCCGCAGAGCTGGGCGCACCGGGTGCCGTACACGTCCCGCTCCAGGGGACTCCGCAGGCCAGCCACCAGGGCGGCGCACTCCCGCAGAAACTCCACCTTCTGAGCGTTGTCCTCCAGGTTGTATTTCGCCTGAATCTGGCCCAGCCGGTACTCAATATGATTGTCCGACTGGTCGATGAGCTTTGCAAAGGCCTCGGCCCCATAGGTCTTGATATACTCGTCCGGGTCCTTGGCCCCGGTGACCCGGAGGACCTTCACCTTCATCCCGGTCTTTTCCAGGATGGGGATGGCCCGCTGGGCGGCGGCCACCCCGGCCCCATCCCCATCGTAGGCGATGACCGCCTCCTGGGCGTACCGGGCGATGAGCTGGGCGTGGTCGGGGGTGAGGGCGGTGCCCAGGGAGGCCACGGCACAGTCGAACCCCGCCTGATGAAGGGAGATGGTGTCCATATAGCCCTCGGTGAGGATGATACGGCCCTGCTTGCTCTTTTTGGCAATGTTCAGGGCAAAGAGGTTGCGGCTCTTGTTATACACCGGGGTGTCCGGGGAGTTGAGGTACTTTGGGGTGGAAGCGTCCAGCACCCGGCCGCCAAAGCCGATGACCTCTCCCCGGATGTTGATGATGGGGAAGATGACCCGGTTGCGAAAACGGTCATAGATGCGACCGTTCTGATTCTTCACCGCCAGACCGGCATCCAGCAGGTCCCGCTTCTCGTAGCCCTTGGCGGCCATGGCGGTGATGAGATTGTCCCAGCCGTCAGGTGCCACCCCCAGGCCAAACCGGGTGATGATGCCGTGGGAGAGCTTTCGCTTTTCGTACAGGTAGGCCCGTCCGTCGGCCCCGGCGGGGGACTCCAGCTGGTTGTGGAAGTACCGGGCCGCCTGCTTGTTGAGCTCCAGGAGCCGCTCCCGGCGGCGGCGGTAGTTTGGGTCCTCCCCGGTCTCGGGCACCTCCATCCCCGCCCTTCTCGCCAGGAAGCGGACGGCATCCGGGAAGGAAAGGCCCTCCTTCTCCATAATGAAGTGGATGGCCCCCACTCCCTTTTTCCCACAGCCGAAGCAACAGAAAAGCCGCTTGTCCGGGGAGACGGAAAAGGAGGGAGTCTTTTCGTTGTGGAAGGGACACAGGCCCCAGTAGTCCTTGCCCTTCTTGGTCAGAGGCACATAGTCCCCCACCACGTCCACGAGATCGCACCGGGCGGAGAGTTCTTCAATAAAACGCTCTGGAATGGCCATAAAAACTCTCCTTTCGGTAGTATGGACAGGTCTTTTCTCTTATAGACAAGGGGCTCGTCCCCTTCTGGGAGTCCACCCTCTTGCCAGCAAGGACGTGGCGAAGAACCGCTTATCAAAGTCCGGCTCTCCGGAGCCTTCACTTCACTGTCCAGGCTTTGGGCAGAAAGAGTCTCACATAGGTCTCGGCGGCGAAATTGTCTGTCATGCCGGAGACATAGTCGCACACCGCCCGCTCCACGCCCTCCTCCACCCGGATGGTCTGGAAATCGGCGGGCAGCTCATCGGGGTGGGTGACATAGTGCTCAAAGATGGCTTTTATCATATCCTGGGCCTTGCCTTCCTCCCCCTTGGCCACCGGGTTGTGGTATACATATTCAAACATGAAGGCCCGAAGGGCGGCCATGGCCTCCTTCTTCTCCGGGGTCTGGGCAATGACCTCGCCCCCTTCGCTGGCCTCGATCACGTCCACCACCAGGGTGTTGATTCGTTCCGAGTGGGTGAAGCCCAGCACGTTGGAGATTTCCACCGGAATGTCCATGGGGTAGATGATCCCCCCCCGGATGGCATCGTCGATGTCGTGGTTGATGTAGGCGATCTTATCCGCCAGGCGGACCAGCTGGCCCTCCAGGGTAGAGGCCAAACGGCCCGAAGTATGACATAGGATGCCGTCCCGGACCTCATGGGTCAGGTTCAGGCCGTCCCCATTCTTCTCCAGCTTGTCCACCACACGGAGGGACTGCTCAAAGTGGCGAAAACCGCCTGGAAGAAGCTGGTTCAATACCCGCTCCCCCGCATGGCCGAAGGGGGTGTGTCCCAGATCATGGCCCAGAGCGGCGGCTTCGGCCAGGTCCTCATTGAGGGCCAGGCCTCTGGCCATGGTCCGGGCGATTCGGGCCACCTCCAGGGTATGGGTCATGCGGGTACGGTAGTGGTCCCCCTCGGGCTGGAGGAAAACCTGGGTCTTGTGCATCAGTCGGCGAAAGGATTTCGAGTGGACGATTCGGTCGGTATCCCGCTGGAAGCTGGTCCGCACCGGACATTCCTCCTCCGGGCAAAGCCGCCCCTTGGAGTCCGAAGACAGGCAGGCCCGAGGCGACAGGTTCTTCTTTTCCCGCTCCTCGGTCCTCTCTCGCAGGGTCATACGCATCCCCTCCTTTTTTCGGTCATGCCTTGTTATACGTTTTTTCTGGGCAAAATCCTTCTGTTTCGCGAAATGTTTACAAATTGTTCAAAATTATCGTTGCAGGGGCACGTCCTTCCAGGCCTCCCCCACGAGTTCGGCGGAGACGGTCCCGGCGGAGAGTTCGGTCATCCGGGCGGCGAAGGCCTCCACCGCCCCCTCGGGCAGCAGGGCATTCACGGTGACCGCCTCAGCGTAGACATGGTCCCCCTCCACCCCTCCGGCAGAAGCGATTTCCAGCCTTACCCGCTCGAAGAGAGGATAGGGGCAAGGCACTTCCACCTCCACCCAGCGGCGTACCACCGAGATGCCGGCGGCATCCAGGGCGTCTTTGGCGCTCTGTGTATAGGCCCGGACCAAGCCACCCGCGCCAAGCAATATCCCTCCAAAGTACCGGGTGGAAACGCAGACCACGTTCTCAATGTTCTCCCGTTGAAAGACGTTGAGCATGGGCTGTCCGGCAGTGCCCTGGGGTTCCCCGTCGTCGGAGTACCGCTCCACTCCGCCCTCGTGAAGGCGGTAGCACCAGCAGTTGTGCCTGGCATCGTAGTACCGCTTCTTCATCTCCTCGATGCGGGCACGGGCCTCGGCCTCGCTCTCCACCCGCCAGACGTGGCCGATAAAGCGGGAGCGCTTCTCCACGAACTCGGTCTCAGAGGCCGCAGTAGGTATGTAGTATTCCGTCATCGTCTTTCCCATTCCTCTCTCGTCAGGGCGTAGTGGAGTTCGGTGCGCTCCTCCCCCATGAGGGGCACCCAGGTCTTTTCGGTGAACCGATAAAGAAAGCCGCACTTTTCCAGCACCCGGCGGGACTTGTCATTAAAATCGTAGTGACCGCACCACTGGGTTGCCAGACCCAGGTCCTCAAACCCCCAGCGGAGAATCTCCTCTACCGCCTCGCTCATGAGGCCCCGGCCCCAATAGGCGGGACTCAAAGCGTAGCCGATTTCCTCGTCGGGACCGGGGAGCACAGTCCGATGGCCACCCACATAGCCCACCGAGCCAATGACCTTCCCATTCTCCTTTAGGACCACGGCAAAGACCCCGGGCTGGGCGAAAATAGTGCGGATGACCTCCAGGCTCTCGGCCATGTCCTTGTGTGGTTGCCACCCGGCAGGCGGACCCACCCGGGGGTCCTTACCATATTCATATACATCGGCGGCATCCGCCTCGGTAAAGGGGCGGAGAATCAGCCGGGAAGTTTCCAGTTGCATGCGCTCGCCTCCTCAGTCCTCCCAGGGCTCCTTGGGCGGCTTCCAGCCCTCCACCACATAGTCCTTGATCTGACCCAGGAGCTTGGTGGTGCAGACCGCCCCCACCTGGATGGTCTCGGCGTACTCCACGCTCTCTACCTTGGCCTCCCGGTACAGGACATCCAAGATGCCCCCCTTGTCGTAGGGCAGGTGGATAACCACCTGGAAGGTCCCCTTGTCCAGCCGCTTGCCGATGGCGGCCAGGAGGTCGTCCAGGCCCTGGCCGGTCTTGGCCGAGATTGAGACGATGTCCTCCCCATGGGGTATGATGTCCCCGGTGTAGAGGTCAGACTTGTTAAACACGTCGATTCGCGGGGTCTGGGAAGCCTTCAGGTCGTAAATGAGCTGTTCCACCACCTGGGTCTGCTCCCGCCAGAGGGGGTTGGAGGCGTCGATGACGTGGAGCAGGAGGTCGGCAAAGGTAAGTTCCTCCAAGGTCGCCTTAAAAGCGTCCACCAGGTGGTGGGGAAGCTTGGAGATGAAGCCCACCGTGTCGGACAGGAGGACAGTGCAGGTATCAGAAATCTCCAGGGTCCGGGTGGTGGTGTCCAGGGTGTCGAAGAGCCGGTTGTTTGCCGGGATGTCGGAGCCGGTGAGGGCATTGAGCAGGGTGGACTTGCCTGCGTTGGTATAGCCCACGATGGCCACCACGGGGACCTCGTTTTTGATGCGCCGGTCCCGCTGGGTGGCCCGGACCCGCCGAACCTCCTTCAGCTCCTCCTCCATTTTGGCGATCTTCCGCCGGATATGGCGGCGGTCGGTCTCCAGCTGGGTCTCGCCGGGGCCGCGGGTGCCGATGGGGCTCTTGCCGCCCGAGGCATTCTGCCGCACCAGATGGCCCCACATGCCGGTGAGGCGGGGGAGCAGATACTTGTACTGGGCCAGCTCCACCTGGAGGCGGCCCTCCCTGGTCCGGGCCCGCTGGGCGAAGATGTCCAGAATGAGAGCGGCCCGGTCCAGGACCTGGACCCCCAGTTCCTCGGTGAGCACCCGCTGCTGGCTGGGAGAAAGGGGGTTGTCAAAGATGACCATGTCGGCCCCGGCGTTCTGGACCAGCTCCTTGACCTCCTGGACCTTGCCCTCCCCGATGAAGGTGCGGGCATCCGGGCTGTCCTTGCTCTGGAAGGCGATACCCACGGTCTGTCCCCCCGCCGTTTCCAGCAGGGCGGACAGCTCCTCCAGGCTCTCCTCGTCGGCGTTCTCCTCCCGGGAGAGGCAGCCGGCGTTCAGGCCCACCAGAACGGCCTTGTTGATGCTCTTTTCGCTGATATTTTCTGTCATACGTTCCTCCGGGGAGAGTATTTACGCGCGGCGGTAGGCCTCCACGATCTCTCCCACATACATGGTGTGAAAATCCTTTTGGGGATAGTTCTTTTCGATCAGGCTCTGGTCCAGGAAGCAGTCCCCGGCCAGTTCCTGGCGGTAGAGCTTCCGGCAGACCAGGATCAGCTCTCCCTCGGCCACATAGGGGGCACCACAGGCGGCCTCCCCCACGGTGAGCCCGGCAGCGGCGAATTTGTCTATGTCCCGGCCGCTCTTGGAGCCGCAGAGGGCCAGGGCCTCCCGGTACTCGCCCTCCCCGAAGAAGGTGAGGGTGAAGTAGTCGGATTCCTCTGTAAAGCGATGGGTATACCGCTGGGGACGGACGTAAATAGTAGCCACCGGCTTGTTCCACAGCACCCCCAGGCCACCCCAGCTGGCGGTCATGGTATTGCAGTTCTCACGGGTTCCCGCCGTGATGAGGGTCCAACAGTCCCCGATAAGGGAAAAGACGTTGTCGGTCAGGCTCTTGGGATCGATCTCTTGCAGCATGGCAAATTCCCTCCCATTTTAATTTTGTTTATTATATGCCGGTTTCACTAAAAATGGAAGAGAAAACACAAAAATAGCGTTCAAGCTATTTTGCCATGCGGGCCGTCCCCGGCCCACGGCTGAAATCGATTTTTGATTGCGCAGCAACAAAAAAAGCCCGCACCAATGGTGCGGGCT